>NZ_JBHXTL010000180.1:0-15254 GCF_042677365.1 Kitasatospora sp. NPDC127116 | reverse complement strand
GTTTTTTTTTTTAAAACTACACTCCCCCCTATTAAAAAAAAACTTTTTTCCTTGGGGGGGTTTGGGGGGGGGGCCACGGGCCCGCCCCCCCCCCCACACCGCAGTCAACCCTGCCATGAGTCGAGGGAAATGCTCGGACCATCGCCGAGGTAGCTGATCAGTGCCCCCTTAGTGGTGGAGACGAATTCGTCCGGTACGGCATCGACACCGACCCACGCCACTTCCGAGTGCTTGTCAGGCTCCCCGTTGGCAAGTTCGCCGGACCACCGATGAGCGGCGAAGACGACGGTCAGAAAGCCGTTGGGCGCCTCGACGCCCCGGGCCCCGTGGATGACGTGGGCCAGGCACAAATCCTCAGGGCTGACAACGAGTCCTGTCTCCTCCCTGAGCTCACGCACCGCGGTCTCCGTGATCGGCTCGCCGGGTTCGTTCTTGCCAACCGGCAGATCCCACATGCCCTGCGCAAACTTCGCCTTGGGCCCTCTCCGCAGGAGAACGACCCGCTGGGCTTCGAGATCATGGACGATGACAGCCGCGACCAGCAAGGTCATCGACTCCGTGGCCGGTTCGAGAGTGCTCTGATCAACGGTCGAGTGAGCCACGTCGGTGGGTCCTTCCTGCGGTGCGGCTGTCATGTCAGTGCCTCGCGTACGCGGCGTTCCAAGTCAACGGCTCCTGGGACACCACGCCTACGGCAGACCGCCAAGCGTGGGCGAATCGAAGAGATCGCCTTTCTCGTCCGATCCGAAGTCATACCTTCCATCAGATCGAGCGCCCGCCCCCAGATCGCCACCGCCTCGTCCGCCCGCGCCTGCGCCTCCACGCTGTCGCCGAGATCGGCATAGGTGAGGGCATGGACTCTCCTGTACTTCTCGGCGTCCCAACGGATCAATGCGGCACGGTGCTGCCGCTCCGTTCCCACGTGATCTCCAAGATCAGTGAGAGTACGCGCCGTATGGCTGGCGACGGTGCCGGCTGCCGGTCCACTGACGAGCGAGAAGCTCGGCTGCTGATCGCCGCCACGGGTAAGCGAGTTCTCCGCTGCGAGGAGCGCCTTGGCTGCCGCAGGCTTATCACGGATTGCAGCAAAAGCGCGTGCATGGGTGATGTGGAGCAACGCTTCGGTCCTACTGTCCACCCGTCCGATGCTTCGGGTGAGCGCGTTCTCGATCAGCGCGACACAGTGGTTGGACAGCTTGAGGCTGAGCGCTTGGTGGGCCAGGGCACGCATCATCCAACCGGCATGACCATGAGGATCGGCCTCGACAGCGAGCTGGTAGCCGACCTGGTAGTAGCGCTGGGCCGCGCCTTCTTGGCCGAGATCATGGTGCTTCCACCCCGCAAGGTAGCCAAGTTCAGCGACCGCCCCGAAGGCCCGACGCCGCGTATCTTCGTCAGGAAAACGGCCATTGAGCATCGGGGCTGCCGTGTCGGCAAGATAGGCGGTCACGGTCGTCAGTCCATGCCCGCCGCCGAGCCGTTCGTCCGCCGCGCTGAACACTGCCGTGATCTGTCGGACGACTTCGACTTCCAGCTCGCCCACCCTCGCCATGCCGGTTCGAGCTCGCATCAGACGCGAAACCGGTTCGGGGTCGTAGAGCAGCGGCATCGCCACTCCGGTGGTGGTAAAGGCAGCAGCAGCCAGGAAGGTCCGACGCTCCACATCGGCGCGACCGAGGTTGGCGGCCGCCTCCACTGGATCGAGACTCGCCGCCAACGACTCTTCCGGACTCGCGAAGCCGAGTTCGGCGAGGGTGACGCGGCGCCCGGAGCGACGGGACAGCGCCTCCGCGATGTACTGACCTACTTGCCCGGCCGGCTGTGCGCCATTGATCCAGTGGGCCACGACGGACTTGTTGGTCAACAAGCTCTCGCCATTCTCCGCACCGACCCGCCGCACCGCGCCCGCCAACGACTCATAGGTACATCCGGCGGCTGAAATAGCCTCCCTGAGGCGGTGATTGGGCTCTTTGAACGTGGCCACGACCGATCCTCCGACTTGGAGCAGTAAACCGCGTAAACCACTCTACGTGTCGAATCGCCTACCCATCGTGCCCCTGGATCGGTTCACTGAACAGTGCCTGCCGGGACCACCTCCCGCAAACCCGGCCCCCTGTCGGTGCCACACCCGGCGCCGCCATCCCGACCACCACGTCGCTGTCCATGCACTCCCGACAGCGAAGCGTGGGATCAGGTGTGCCGGCAGCGGCGCCCGATCCGATTCATCCAGCACCACGTGCCCTCCGGCTCGCCATGCCGAAAGCCGGAACAGGAGGGAACCGATGGACAACACCCTGACCGCTCTGGCCGGGCAGATCGCCCAGCTGGACGCCGTGGACTCCGCCCCCTTGGAGCGGATGCGCCACGAAGCCCTGACCGCCCAGGCCCCCTGGAAGGAGGAGTACGGCGCCTACCAGTCCGGCGGCTGGTGGACCACCTCGCTGATGAACGCCTCCGGCGACGCCGCCGACGTGACGATCGGCGACTGCGCCGCCCGTCCGACCGACCTGCTGGGCCGGATGCCGGCCACCGCCGCATTCCTGGCCGACCTCGGCCTGGACTTCATGTGGGTGCGGCTCGCCCGGCTGGAGGGCAACGCCTTCCTCTGGGAGCACCGCGACTACGACGAGCTCGACCAGGTCGAGCGGCACCGGCTGCACGTCCCGCTGCACACCAACAGGTCCGCCTTCCTGGTCACCGGCGGCACCAAGGTGCACATGACGGGCGGGCGGATCTGGCGGCTCACTCCGACCTACGCCCACGGGGTGTGCAACCTGCTCGGCCCGGACCGGATCCACCTGATCGCCGACGTGTACGCCGACGACGCCTACCGGCACCTGGCCCGACGCCCCGCGCTCAGCCCGGTGGTCGCGGAGCCGCTGCCCGTCGCCGACCAGACGGTCCTGGTCGCGCGGCTGGAGAGCGCCCGCAACATGGCCACCCTCGGCTACACGGAGGCGGCCGAGCGGATGCTGCTGCGGCTCTTCTACACCTACGCCCTGCCGGAAGGCACGGTCTACGACCTGATCGCCGAGCTGCACACCTCCCTCGGCGACATGGAAGCCGCGACGCGCTGGGAGACCGCCAAGCGCCGCCTGCTCGCCATCCCCGCCTGATCCCAGCCCGCACCTACGCCCGGAAGGAAGAAGCGCATGCCCACCCTGCAACTGGCGGCGATCACCCAGGCCAACCGGCCCGCGCAGCTGCCGCTGCTGTCGAAGCTCGCCGACATCCTGGCCACCTCCCCGGCGGTGACCCACCTGATGGTCCGAGGGTCGCTGGCCCACGGCACCGCCGACCGTCTGTCCGACGTCGACTTCGTCGCCGGCGTCCAGGACGCCCGGTTCCCGTCGTTCGTCGAGGCCCTGGACACCCTGATGCCGGTCGAGGCCGGCGCCCTGCTGCCCGGCTGGCGCGACACGATCGTCGCCGACCTCGGCGGTGTCGGGATGGTCTTCCTCGTCCCGGACGAGGGCAAGCTCCACCAGATCGACCTCTACGTCGCGCCGGCCTCCCGGATCCCGCGGCTGCAGGAGACGGTCAGCACTGCCGTCCTCCTCGACCGACGGCCCGGACCGGTCACCGCGCCGGACGTCGCGGCGGCCGAGAGCTTCGCCGCCGCCTTCCTCGCCCGGCCGCGCTCCTGCGTCGAGCTGCTGATCGAACACCTGGTGCTGGCCGTTCTCCTGCACAAGCGGATCAAGCGCGGCCAGCGGTTCGTGGCGTACTCCGAGTGGCACCGGTTGCACACGGCCACGAAGGACCTGATCAAGACCGCCCTGGCCCCCGCCTCCCGGTTCTGGGGCTGGTACCAGCTGCGCGAGGAGATCGCCGTCACCCCGATCGGCCGCGCCTGCCTGGGCGACCTGGACGCCGCGATCAGCGGCCCGGCCGTCCCGGAGGCGGCCGACGTCACCGAGGCGATCGAGCGGGTGCTCGCCCTGGCCGAGCGGGCCTGCCCGCAGGCGCTCGACGGCCTGCACGACGCCGTCGCCGCCTACCGCACCTACCAGGAGCTGGTGTGAACGCACTCCACCTCGCGGGCCCGGCCGCCAGCCGGGCCCGCGAGGGCCTGACCGCCGTCTTCTTCGGCGGCGTCGTCCCCGCCTCCGCCCAGGAGGAGACGCCGGCCGAGGAGATCGGCCGGGCCCTCGCCCACGCCGGCTACCAGCTCCTGCACGGCGGCTACAACGGGCTCATGGAGGCCGCCGCCCGCGGAGCCGGAGGCCAGGGAGCCACGGTCGCCGCCGTCACCCTGACCGGCAAGCACGACGAGTGGGGCGCGTTCAACCCCCACACCACCCTGTCCGTCCACCTGCCCGACCCCGGCGCCCGCCTCAACCACTACCTGGAGAACGCCGACCTGGTCGTCGCCATGGGCGGCGGAGCCGGCACCCTCCACGAGCTGACCGCTGCCCTCTACTACGCGACCACCATCCGGCCCGTGCCGGTCTGTCTCGCGGGCGCGTCGGCCCTTCGCCTGCTCGCCTTCCTGCGCGAGGAGCGGTGGCTGTACGAGACCCCGACCCGGCCGCTCGGCTTCCTCACCACCGTCGAGTCCGCCGACGCCTTCCGCGCCCACCTGTCCTCGCTCGGCACCACCCCGATCGGAGGAGCATGATCACCCGCACCCCACCGGCCGGCCTCGCCGCCCGGCTCGCCGAAACCGCGTGCGTCAACGCCCCGTTCAAGCTCGCCGACGGCGGACGGCTCGACGCGTACTTCGACGAGTACCGGCTCGCCTCCGACCCCGCGCTCCTGCGCGACACCGCCACCGCCATGGCTGACCTCGTCCCCGACGGCGCCCAGGTGCTCGCGGGCATCGAACTCGGCGGTGTCCCCCTCGTCGTGGCGCTGTCCGCCGCCACCGGCCTGCCCGCCGTCTTCGTGCGCCGCAGGCCCAAGAGCTACGGCTCGCGCCACCAGGTCGAAGGCCTTCCCATCGACGGCCGCCGCATCGTCCTGGTCGACGACGTGGTCCGCTCCGGCGGCCAACTGCTCCACATGGCACGCATCCTGCGGATGGTGGGCGGACCGGTCACCCACGCGCTCTGCGTCCTGGAGCGCCCGCTCGGCGGCCGGACATTGCTGGCCGAGCACCGCGTCACCCTGAACTCGCTGTTCACCGAAGCCGACCTGCCGTCACCCCGGGCGGGCGGTGCCGCGTGAAGCGAGCCGTGCTCTTCGACCTCGACGGCGTCCTCGTCGACAGCCGGGACGCCCAACTCGCCACTTTGGCAGGCTATGCGACCGCCGCCCTCGGCAAGCGGGTGACCGTCGCCGATCTCCCGGCCGGCGCCGCGACCACCCCGCGCGAGTACGTCCTGTCCGACCTCGGACTGGACGGATCGATCAACGAGGAAGGCTGGGCCGCGGCGAGCGCCACGGCCACCCTGACCGCCGAGGTGTTCCCGTACGTCGCCGAGACCCTCGCCGCGCTCCGCGAGGCCGGAGTCGGCACCGGTGTCGTCACGCTGCGAAGCCGCGAACGGGTCAACTGGCTGCTGCCGCAGGGCATCCTCGACCAGCTGGACACCGTCGTCTGCTACGAGGACGCCCAGCCCAAGCCCGCCCCCGACGGCGTCCTGCTCGCCCTCGACCGGCTCGACGTCACCCCGAGGGCGGGCATCTTCGTCGGCGACACCGAGACCGACATCCACGCCGCCCACGCCGCGGGCGTCACCGCCGTCGGCGCCGGCTGGGGCTTCGCCGGCCCCGAAGCGCTCACCCGGGCCGGAGCCCACCTCGTGATGCCCCGCGCCGACCACGCCGCCTTCGTCCTGCCCCTGCTGGTCGGCATCGGCCGTCAGGAGGACAACTCCAAGCGATCTTGACCCCGGAGCCGCTACTGTTGGTGGCGCAGTCGCAGCGCACCGTTGCGTCCGTTGTCGGCTGCGCCACCTCAGAGCGACGGATACCGGAGTCATGGTCTACACCGTGGGGGCGCGAGCCATCTGCGCCGAGCTGGAGAACTGAGAACCACTCAGTCCTCGTTCTCGGCCCGGCTCGGCGTGTGATCACCCCCCCACCTCTCCGCGACTCTTCCGTGAGGGCCCTACCGCCATGCGCTCGACGCAGATCCGCTCCACCTTCCTGGACTTCTTCACCTCACGCGGCCACCGCCACGTCCCGTCCAGCCCGCTCATCCCCTCCGACCCGACCCTGCTGCTGGCCAACGCCGGCATGAACCAGTTCAAGCCCTACTTCCTGGGCGAGGTCACCCCGGAGTACCCCCGCGCCACCACCATCCAGAAGTGCGCCCGCACCTCCGACATCGACAACGTCGGCCGCACCAACCGGCACGCCACGTTCTTCGAGATGATGGGCAACTTCTCCTTCGGCGACTACTTCAAGGCCGACGCCATCGCTTACGCCTGGGAACTCCTCACCCAGGGCTACAACCTGGAGAAGGACCGCCTCTGGATCACCGTCCACCAGAGCGACGACGAGGCCGAACAGCTCTGGCGCAAGATCGGCGTCCCCGCCGAGCGCATCCAGCGCCTCGGCGCGGACAACTTCTGGGACATGGGCGTCCCCGGCCCCTGCGGCCCCTGCTCCGAGGTCAACTACGACCGGGGCCCGGCCTTCGGGCGCGAGGGCGGCCCGGCCGTCGACGGCGAACGGTACGTCGAGATCTGGAACCTCGTCTTCATGCAGTCCATGCGCGGCGAGGACGACGACAACGGCACCTTCCCGATTCTCGGCGACCTCGCCCAGCAGAGCATCGACACCGGCCTCGGCCTCGACCGCCTCGCCGCGATCCTCCAGGACGTCGAGAACGTCTGCAGCACCGACCTCCTCCTGCCCACCCTGACCACCGTCCAGGAACTCGCCGGCCGTGACTACCCGGGCAGCGGTTCCGGTGGTGAGGAGAAAGTCTCGTTCCAGGTCGTCTCCGAGCACGCCCGTTCCATCGCCTACCTCATCGCGGACGGCGTGCTGCCCGCCAAGGACGGCCGCGGCTACGTCCTGCGCCGTCTGATGCGCCGGGCGATCCGGCACGCCCGCATGCTCGGCATCGACCAGCCCGTCCTCGCCCCGGCCACCGCCAGCGTCATCGCCAACCTCGGCGACGTCTGGCCCGAACTCACCAGCCAGGCCAGCCTCATCGAGCAGGTCGTCATCGCCGAGGAGGAGTCCTTCACCCGCACCCTCACCCAGGGCACCCGGCTGCTCAACGCCGCCATCACGCGCAGCCGTGAGGGCCGTTCCACTGCCCTCACCGGTGAGACCGCCTTCGAACTGCACGACACCTACGGCTTCCCCGTCGAGCTGACGATCGAGGCCGCCCGCGATGCCGGCCTGACCGTCGACGAGGACCGCTTCACCGCCCTGCTCGCCGAACAGCAGAAGCGCGCCAAGGCCGGAGGCAAGGCCAAGACCGCCGAGGCCCTGCGCCGCCAGGACGCCTACCGCGAACTGTCCGCCCGCCACGGCCGCACCGACTTCGTCGGCTACGACCGCCTCGACACCGAAACCACCGTCCTCGGCATCATCTCCGACGGCACCGTCGTGCCCGGCGCCGACCAGGGCAGCACGCTCGAACTGGTCCTGGACCGCAGCCCGTTCTACGCCGAGTCCGGCGGCCAGGTCGGCGACAGCGGCACCATCCGCACCACCGGCGGTGCGCTCCTGGAGGTCCTGGACACCAGGCTCGGCCTGGAGGGCTTCCACGTGCACACCGTTCGCGTCTCCGAGGGTGAGATCCGGGCCGGCGAGCAGGCCGAAGCCCTGGTCGACGGCCCGCGCCGCGACGCCGTCGCCCGCTCCCACACCGCCACCCACGTCCTGCACGCCATGCTCCGCCGCACCCTCGGCGACCACGCCCGCCAGCACGGCTCCCTTGTCGACGCCGGCCGCCTGCGCTTCGACTTCGCCCACTTCTCCGCCCTCGACCCCACCCAGCTCGCCGCCATCCAGGCCCTCGTCAACGACCACCTCCTCGACGGCCCCGAAGTCCGCATCTGGCACGCCACCCGCTCAGAGGCCGAGGCTGCCGGAGCCACTGCCCTGTTCGGCGAGAAGTACGGCGACCAGGTCCGCATCGTCGACATCGGCGACTTCTCCCGCGAACTCTGCGGCGGCACCCACGTCCCCCACGGCTCGAACGCCGGCCCCGTCCGCATCCTCGGCGAAGCCTCCATCGGCTCCAACCTGCGCCGCATCGAAGCCCTCACCGGCCGCGACGCCCTCACCTACCACGACACCGAACGCCGCCTCCTCGAAGAAATCTCCACCCTCCTCGGCACCCGCCCCCAGAACGCCCCCGACACCCTCCGCAAGCGCCTCCACGCCCTCACCACCGCCCAGCAGGAACTCGCCCGCCTCCGCGACACCGAGCTCCGCACCCGCGCCCAGCAGCTCGCCGCCTCCGCCCGTACCGTCCCTGGCGGCCGGATCGTCACCGAGAAGGTCGCCGACCTCAGCCCCGACGAAGTCCGCACCCTGGCCACCTACACCGCCGACATCCTGGACGCCAACCGTGCCATCGTCGTCCTGGGCGCCGAGCACGACGGCAAGGCCCTCCTCGTCGCCGCCATCACCCACAGCCTCCACAGCACCGGCACCCAGGCCAGCCAGATCCTCGTCCCGTCGGCCCGCCTGGTCGGTGGCGGAGCCGGTGGCGAGGGCACCGTCGCCAGCGCCGGCGGACGCCGCCCCGGGGCACTCGACCAGGCGCTCGCCCTGGCCGCCCAGGACGCAACCCAAGTTCTCGGGCAGTAGAGCCAGGCCACCCTGGCACGGGCTGGAGGCTTCCCATCCCCGGGAGGTCCCGCCAGCCCGTGCCACCTCCGATTCAGACCATCAGGTCCTTCAGCAAGACCACACTCTCGTAGTTGGTCACATCCCACCGCCACGTCCCGACCGACACGTACCCCCGCCTGCGGTACCAGCCGACCAACTCGACGGCCTCCGCCGACGTATCGATAACAGCCGCCGTGGAACCGAGCGCAACGATGCGATCCTCCGCCAAGGTCAACAGCCGCTGTCCGAGGCCCGTCCCCTGATACGTGGGATCCACCGCAAACTGCCAGAACGAGCCCGCTCCCGCTGGGGCCGGATACCCCTCGGGAATCGGGTACGGGGCCGCCACCGTCACCGATCCCACCAGCTCAGCGGCCCGGAAGGCGAGCCAGCACTCCCCGTTCCTCACTCGGTCGACCGTGTCCTGTACGGACTGGTACGACGCGAAGAAGACTCGACCAGCCGCGGCGTGATCGGCGTATGCACGATGAAGCAAACGCGTGAGCTCCTCCACAGAGTCGCCCTCAGTGAACCGCCGCACGGCGGGACCTGCCGAAGGTCTGGGGGATGCCGAGATGCGGGCTGAACGAGCGGTCACGAGACCAAGTGTTGGCTGGACGGCGGACCCCTGCCAGTTGTGCCGTGAGCATTCGGAGACAAAGGTTCGAATGTGCAAGCACCGCTATGTCATCGAGCAACGTCAAGCTGAAAATATGACTTGCTTTGCATCGAGGTCCTTGTTGTCAATACGAGACGCATCGGGTCGGCGCCGAGGGTAGGTTCCTGGCTGTATCGCATCGACCACGCCACCCGGGGGAGACCGGAAAATGCTCGATCCCGCTCTAGTCGCTATCGCGACCGGCGCAGGCGGAAACATCGCCGCATCGATGATCACAGGGGGAGCCCTCGTCATCCGAGCGCGGATCGTGGAGCTCTTCCGCAGAGGCACCCCTGACGAACAGGCCTCAGCCATGGCCGCCTTCGACAGCGACGCGCGAGTTCTCGCCGAGTGGACTCGTGCCACCGAACACAACACCGAGTTCGCGGCCGAGCTTTCCCGTGCCACGGAGCGGATCTCACAGGAGTGGACCAACCGTGTAGGGGAGTATGTCACGGCCCACCCAGAGGCTCGACCCGACCTTGAAGCTCTCACCGTAACGGGAACAGTCTCGAATTCCGGCACTCAGCGCAACACCGGTTCAGGGACTTTCGTCAACGGGGCTGTTATCGGAGGAGTTCATAACTCTTACGGCTGGGGAGCCTGCTGATGCCTACCGCTCCAGATAAAGTTCCCCGCAGACAGCACAATACGGGATCCGGTACGTTCGTCAACGGAAATGTCTTCGGCGGCGTGCACAACTACGAGCTACTCGACAAGGAAACAAAGGCACACCTGGCCCAGATCGCAAAGACCTCGCCCGATCTAGCGAATCTCCTCGCCGACGCGGCCGCTCGAAGTGCGCAGGATGCGGCTACCGCCGACCTGATCGCCGTGACTGCAGGACGATTCCACCTCGCGAGTTCCGTGGAACTCCTTGCATCCGCGACGAAGGCTCTTGAGCGAATGTCATTCTCCAATTCGGTCGAGCTTTTAGCCTCTACTGCGAGGGACCTTGCGGCACTTACCCCCAAGCTCCTCACTGCGGCCGACGAGCTCAGATCAAGCCGGCGCGGCCGCCGGGATTGGGAGCAGTAAGCACAATGCCTGACTCCCAGCCCAGAGAGCAGCGCAATGACGGGCCCGGCACGTTCATCAACGGAAACGTCGAGGGCGGCGTGCGGAATCTTTTCTTCTTCGAATCCGCAAGCGGCAATGGCTTCAATCGTCACAAACAAGAAAGTCGGAGCCCGAAAGAGCGAAGCGAAACCGAGGATGATGACGACCCTGGAGATGCCCTGCTTGGCACAATAGCGCTAGGGTCGATGCCATTAGGAGCAATCGGCCATTCTATCGGCCTGCTGCCGGTAGGCGGCTGGTCCGACCATCCTTCCATCCTGGAGCGACTCCTTATCGGACTGGCCGGTATTATCGGTCTAATTCTGTGCACAGCATGTGCCCTCGCCAGGCTCGCCCAGATCTTCGCGCTGTGGGCAGCAAGAGCTTCCGGCTCGGCAAAAGCCAACGCGCCGAGGCATGGCCGGATTGCGGCTGGGAACGCGAGGACCGCCAGCTCGGCGGCATTGTTCGCCCACATCTCGGCGGGGCTCACATCGGCCCTCGCCGTACTTTTTGCATGGTTTTCTCTCGGCGCTACCGTCTCAAGGCGGGCGCACGACGCTGCTGGCGAAGCTGCGGCATCGGCAACGGCGGCATGGGCTCACGTTCGAGAAATCAGCACCAAGCCTCGGTGAGCGCCCTCGGCGGCGGAGCAAGCCTGTTAGCTCGCGGTCGGCCCCATGTCGTCGGCTCGCCTGACCTGCTCCGACCGGGAGCACAGCTCCGCCTGCGAAGCCACGCTGGTCAGGTCGAGAAGAAGAACGCCTGCACTGGTGGCTCAACTGGCAGTTTTCCGAAGTAGGGTCCTCGATCGCCAAGGCTGCGGCAGCCAGTCGTCTAGCCTCAGCTGCGGTCTCATTCACCGCCCCGCTACATCTTGGATCACACCCTGCGCAGCGACCTGCTTCGAGCCCCCCGCCCAACTGTCAATGGTGAAGCACAGAAGGAAGGATCCGCATCCGCGAGAGGTCACCGTCACCGCCGACGACATGGGGCACCAGCCGCGACACGTGGACCATGCCCGGGCCACCGGTATGCTCCGCCTTCACGCAGGCCCGGACCGCTTAGCGGTCCGGGCCTGCGTCGTCTCGTGGTTGCAGTTTTGGTTGCAGTCGCCGTCCCGCTTGCCGGCGTGCCGCGAGCGGCCGCCGGGCTGCGGGTCAGGCCGTCCGGCCGGGGGCCGGGCGGGGCAGGCGGCGGAGCGCCCAGACGGCCGCCGCGAGGGCGAAGCCGTAGACGGACACCAGCCCGTGGCCGTTCTCCTGGGCGAGCCACATGGCGAGGCCCAGCGCGGGGACGCCGGCGGCCAGGGCGATCTCCTTGGGGAGGCGGGTGCGGGTGAGGAGGGCGAGGGCGAGGGTGGCGCCGAGGAAGTAGGTGGCGCCGGAGCTGCCGGCGAAGTTGCGCGGGTCGGTGCTGGGGCCGCCGCCGAGGCCGAGCAGGGTGTCGATGCGGCCGGGCAGCAGGATGCCGGCGAGGAAGAAGCCGAGGGTGAGCGGACCGCCCCAGTACCAGTGGGCGAGCGCGGCGACGGCGGCGAGGGTGACGAGGTTCCACAGGCCGCCGAACAGGCCGCCGTTCTGCATGAACACCGAGGTGAGCTCGCGCCACCAGCCGGACTTGGCGGGGTCCGCGTCCAGCGCGTCCATCGCGCCGGACCAGAGGAGTTGGAGCAGCACGCCCGCGACGGCGACCGCGGTCAGGGCGATCGCCGCCCACGGGAGCGGGCGTCCGCGCAGGGTGTCGCGGCCCACCGCGCCGAGCCCGCAGTTGACCATCATGACCATCAGTGCGGCCGTGGTCACGTTGAAGACGATCGCCCCCATGTCCGGCTCCTCCCCCTGGCTCCGGCGTTTTCCAACACCGTTCGAAAACTTGATGGGGCAAAGCTAGCACAGTTTTCGAACGGTGTTGGAAAACGCTGTACGGTGAGGTCATGAAGCTCACCAAGGACCGCATCGTCGACGCGGGCATGGCCGTCTTCGCCGAGGTCGGCTACCAGAACCTGTCCATGCGCCAGGTCGCCGACCGGCTCGACGCCCACGCGGGCAGCCTCTACTACCACGTACGCGGCAAGGACGAACTCCTCGCCCTGATGGCCGACCGGGTCTGCCGCCGGGCCTACGACGCCGGCACCCGGGCCCTCACCGCCCTCCCACCCACCGCCACCTGGCAGGACCGCACACAGGCCCAGGCCACCGCCCTGCGCCTGAGCATCAAGCAGCACCCCGGCGGCGCCCAACTCCTCGCCGAGAGCCCCGGCATGCTCAGCACCGGCGCCCTCTCCCTGATGGAACGCCTCCTGCGCACCCTCCTCGACGCCGGCCTGCCCGCCGACCACTGCCACATCGCCGCCGACACCCTGCTCAGCCACGTCACCGGCTTCGTCCTCCAGGAGCAGAACCAGCCCGCGACACCCCCACCCGTCACCGCCGAGCTCTACACCGAACTGCGCGAACGGTTCCCCCTCCTCATGGACCCGTCCGCGCCCCGCCACAGCCAGGACGAGAAGTTCGCGCGAAGCGTCCGCCTGCTCTGCGCCGGCATCGCGACGCTCCCCTAGGCTGACGGCATGTCGAACCACGCCCTCGCCGAACGCCACCGGCTCGCCCAACTCCTCACCGCCGCCGGGCCGGACGCGCCCACGCTCTGCGCCGGGTGGACCACCCGGGACCTCGCCGCCCACCTGGTGGTCCGGGAGCGCCGGCCCGACGCGGCGGCCGGCATCCGGGTCGGGGCGCTGGCCGGGTGGACGCGGCGGGTGCAGGACGGGTACGCCGAGCGGCCGTACGAGGAACTGGTGCGGCTGTTCCGGGCCGGGCCTCCGGTCTACTCCCCGTTCGCCCTGCCCGGCGCGGACGAGGCGGCGAACACCGTGGAGTACTTCGTCCACGCCGAGGACGTCGTACGGGCGGCCGAGGACTGGACCGCTCAGCCCGTGCCGCCCGGGCGCGCCGAGGCCCTCTGGCGCCGCCTCCCGCTCATCGCCCGCCTGGAGGCGGGCCGCCGCTCCCCCGTCCGCCTGGCACTCACCCACCCGGACGGCCGTTCCCTCACCGTCGGCCCGGCCGGAGCCGCCACCGTCCGCGTCACCGGAGAACCCGGCGAGCTGGTGCTCTTCACCTACGGCCGCGGGGCCCTGACCGCCCTCGCCGTCGACGGTGCCTCCGACGCCGTCGAGGCCCTGCGCCACGTCCTTCCCCTGCCCCCGAGGTAGCAGCGGAACGGGGGCCGGGTGGCCGCCGGCCCACGCGCGGCCGGGGGTGGGCGGTCAGCTTCCGGGGCGGCCCTTGGAGACGAACAGCTGGACGACGCCGTTCGCCGCCGCGGTGCGCCCGGCCTGCGGCTCGGAGTTGACGACCGACCCGGCGGGCACCTTCCAGTCGGTGAGTTCGTGGACCTCGTAGCGCAGCCCGGCCGCGTCCAACAGCCGGGTGGCGGCGTCCCGGGACAGGCCGGTGACCGCGGGGACGGTCACGGTCGCGGTGCCGGGCGCGGGCGGGGCGACGGGGGAAGGGGTGCCTTCGGTCGCCGACGGCGCGAGCGCGGACGCCGACACCGGGGCGGAAGGAGCGGAAGAAGCGGCAGGGGAGGCGGGCGAGGCAGGGGCCGGTGGCGCTGACTGGACGGCCGGGCCCGGCGCGGTCCCCGCCGGGCCGTCGCCGCCGCCCGGCGATCCGGGCAGGAGCAGGGCCGCGCCCGTCGCGATGGCGGCCACCGCCGCCACCGCCGCGACCCCGGCGAGGGCGGTGCGACGGCGCACCGCGCGCCGGATTCCGGCGGCGTCGATCACGGGGGTGGGGGTGTTGTCGGCGAAAGCGGTCATGGCGGCGAGGAGTTCCTTGTCGAAGCCGGGGTCGGGGGCGGGGGCGGAAGCGGGGTCCTGGGGCGGGAAGCGGATCATCACGCACCTTCACGCGAGGTCGACGACGCGGACGGGACGTCCTGCCGGGGCAGCGCGGCCCGCAGTTTCGCGAGCCCGCGGGCGAGTTGCGAGCGCACGGCGCCGGGGGAGATGTCGAGGGTCTGCGCGATCTCCCGGTCCCCCAGGTCGTGGAGGTAGTACAGGACGACCACGGTGCGCATCCCCATCGGCAGGGTGTGCAGCGCCGCGACGAGCTCGGCGCGCAGCTCCACCGACCGGTAGGCGTCGCGGGGGTCGGGGCGCTCGATGACGGGTTCCGGCGCGGGGCGCTCACCCGAGCGGTGCAGGCGCCGCCAGCGGTCGTTGGCCAGGTTCACCAGGATCCGGCGCACGTACGCCTCGGGCACCTCCGCGCGCGCGACCCGCCGCCAGTGTCGGCAGGCCCGTTCCAGGGCCTCCTGCACCAGGTCCTCCGCGGTGTGCGCGTCCCCGGTGAGCACGTACGCCGTGCGGAACAGCGCGCCCGCACGCTGTTCCACGAACTCGACGAAGTCGATCCCGGGACTGGCCCTGCGCAGCCTCACCCGCGGCCTCACTCTCTCTCCCGCCGTCTCTTCCGCCCCCCTGACGGCCCCCGTCCGCCCGCTGCTGCACGGCGGGCGGGGAAGTGACGCGGCTCACAGCGGGCCCCGGCCGCCTCCCCGGCTGTCCCAGGCCGTCCCGGGCCGTCCCCGGCCACCTCCCAGGCCGTCCCCCCGGCGGCTTCCCCGGCTGCGGATGTCAGTGCCCGGGTGCAGACTCGCAGGTGGCCGGGGTCCGCCCCGGGCCACCCGGCCGTCCCATCCGTCGAAGGGCACACCGCCATGCTCACCACCGACTTCCCCATCGGCTCGCCCTGCTGGATCGACCTGGGCAGCCCGGACATCC
>NZ_JBHXTL010000179.1:0-15507 GCF_042677365.1 Kitasatospora sp. NPDC127116 | reverse complement strand
CCGTCGTCGAACCGCCAAGCTGACCCCGTGCGCGCCGAGAGCCCACCCACACGGAGCCGGAGCGGCGGCCGGGGCCGGGGCGGCCGGAGCAGCCGGGGCGGCGGCGGGCGCGGCCGGAGCAGCAGCCGCGGCGGGCGCGGCCGGAGCAGCAGCGGGCGCGGGGGCAGCGGCAGGGGTCGGCGCGGAGCCGGCCTGGGTCGCGGCCTGGGTCACTGGGGTCACCTCGGTACCGGGCTTGTAGTCGGCGAAAAAGTCCCACCAGGCTCGGTCGACCGAGTTCGGGTCCTGGAGGTACTGCTGGTAGATCTCGTCGACGAGCCACTCATTGGGGCCGAAGCCAGTGGAGCTTGCCGAGCTGTTGGGGGTTTCAGGGGACTGTGGCGACACGGCGGCAACCGCCCTCTTCCGCTTCCTTTTGGGATGTTTGGACAGCGGGGATTAAGGCTACGCCCCTGACCAGTGATCGCGCAGTCCCCGGGGCCCAGGCGTCGCCCAGATCACAGTGCTGACCTGCACTTTGGCTGAAAAAGTGCGTTAGAAAGCCGCATCTGAGGGGAACCGATCGGTGCCGATCAGTGGGCATACCAGGACCAAACCGGACAAAAACTCGGTCGAATCCTCTAACGATCTTCGTATGCCTCTGTGTCGGATCTGTGACAAATGTCCCGACCGTCACCTGGGTGCGGTCCGGGCAGCCGGACCTCGATCCGGCAGCCGCGCGGGGACTCGGCCACCGCGATCCGCCCGCCGTGCAGGTCCACCGCCCAGCGGGCGATGGCCAGACCCAGGCCGGTGCCGCCGTCCGCCCCCGGTCCGGCGGCGGTCGCGGTGCCGCTGCGGCTGAACCGGTCGAAGACCCGGGTGCGGTCGGCCGGCGGGATGCCGGGGCCCTCGTCCTCGACCTCCAGCAGCAGGCCGCCCTCCTCGCCCTCCGGTCTCGCCCGCACCGTCACGGTGCCGCCGGGCGGGGAGTGCTTGCAGGCGTTGTCGACCAGGTTGGCGACCACCTGGTGGAGCCGTTCCGGGTCCGCCACGCCGGTCAGGCCGGTGGGGCTGACCTCCAGGGCCAGCCGGACGTCCCCGCGCCGGGAGAAGGCGCCGCCGGCCGTGGCGCCGTCCACGGTGACCCCGCGCAGCACGCCGTCCAGGAACTCGCGCACCTCGAAGGGGCGGGCGTCCAGGTCGACCACGCCGTCGTCGATCTTGGAGAGGTCGAGCAGGTGGGTGACCAGCCGGCCGAGCCGCTCGGTCTGCTCCAGCGCCGCTCCCAGGGTGGCCGGATTGGGCTGGACGACGCCGTCCACCACGTTCTCCAGGACGGCGCGCAGCGCGGCGATCGGCGTGCGCAGTTCGTGCGACACGTTGGCGACCAGCTCACGGCGGTGCCGGTCGGCGGCCTGGAGGTCGGCGGCCATGGCGTTGAACGCGGCCGCCAGCTCGCCGATCTCGTCGCGCGAGCCCGCCTCGACCCGGCGGGTGTAGTCCCCGGAGGCCATCGCGCGGGCGGCGGCCGTCATCTCGCGCAGGGGGGCGGTGAGCCCGTGCGCGAGGAACTGCATGAAGAGCAGCGAGGCGATCATGGAGAAGACCATGATGATCCGGATCTGGGTCTCGGACCGGATCGCCACGACCACCATCCCGGTGGCCAGGAACACGGAGACGATCACGAGCAGGGTGAGTTTGCCCTTGATCGAGCGGACCGGATCGAGCGGCCGGATGTCGGCCCAGACCCGGCGGGCGGCGCGGGCGGCCAGGTTCTGCTGCCGCGTGCCGTCGGATTCCCCGTTGCGTTGCTGTGGAAAGGTCATTGTCCCCTGTGGTCCCCGCGTCGTCCCCCCGCGTGGTGGCACGGCGTCGTCCGGACACGGGCCCCCCGGTGGCCCGTCGCCCGATCGATGCCGTCAGGAGAGCGGGGCCTCCAGGGCGTAGCCGACTCCGTGGACGGTGCGGATCCAGCTGGCGCCGATCTTCCGGCGCAGCGCCTTGACGTGGCTGTCCACCGTGCGGGTGCCGGACGCGTCGGTCCAGTCCCAGACCTCGGCCAGCAGCTGCTCGCGGGTGAGCACGGCGCGCGGCTGGGCGGCCAGGCAGGCGAGCAGGTCGAACTCGGTCGGCGTCAGGTGGACGTCGCCCGAGGCCAGCCGGACCCGGCGCTGCACGTGGTCGATCTCCAGCTCGCCGAACCGCAGGCTGCCCAGTGCGGGCGTGCGGGCGGCCTGCTGGGCGCGCTCGACGCGGCGCAGCAGGACGTTGACGCGGGCGGCCAGTTCGCGCATCGAGAACGGCTTGGTCATGTAGTCGTCCGCGCCCACGCCGAGGCCGACCAGCAGGTCCGTCTCGTCGTCGCGGGCGGTCAGCATGAGCACCGGCACCGGGCGCTGGGCCTGGATCCGGCGGCACACCTCCAGCCCGTCGAAGCCGGGCAGCATGATGTCGAGGACCACCAGGTCCGGCTGCCAGGTGTGGAAGCCGTCGACCGCGCCGGGGCCGTCGTGGGCCACGGCGACCTTGAAGCCCTCGGCGCCCAGCCGGGCGGCGATCGACTCGGCGATCGTGGGCTCGTCCTCCACCACCAGGACTCTGCGCTGGCTGCTCACAGTGCCACCGGTGTTGTGGTTGTCCTGCTGAATTTCTGTCACGGTCACGCCACCGCCCCCAGGGCTGCGGGCCGGCCACCTGTGGGGATGGCGGGGCTCCGCTCGTAGTCTTGTTCCGTCGTGGACTGTGCCGGGTCCGCCGTCCCGTCGCGCGATCGGGAGCCGAGGACGGATGGTCGGCCGCCCACTTCTCCCGCGCACTTCGCAGCGTACGGACAGCGGATGCTTCCCGGCAGGTGGACCGGACGTTTCCGGCCCGTGGGCCGGCTGTCGGGCCGCCCTCGGACCCACTGCACGAGTGGGCACGGGCCGATACCTTACCCGGCGAATTTTCACTGCGTAACGGTACGTATGCAGTTCAGTTGACGCCAAGTCGCCGGTCAGAGGCCCTACTGCCGCGTTGCGGGGGAGAAGGTCTGGACCAATGTCGGGAATCCCGCCGTCCGCTACGGCGGTGTTCTTCACGGGCTTTTCCCAGGTGCCTCTCAGAACCTCGACGTACCGTGGCCACGACAACACCCGACCGGGCGGAACCCGCGGCGCGCGCCGGTACGTTGGGCCCGGGCGGGGAGCCGGTGGCTGCGGCGTGGAGCGGAGGCGGCATGGCGGGACTCGGACGGAGTGCCGACGGGTGCGGGGGTGCGGGAGCGCCCTACGGAATGCTCCGCCTCGGGCTGCGCACCGGCGTCCTCCAGTGGCTGCTGGAGCGGGTGCCGACACCCCGGAGCACGCCCTTCACGCTCGGGTACCTCGCCGTCGTGGGCGCCACCACGACCTTCGCCAAGCTCGCCGACCCGGAACTCGTCCAGCGGTTGCAGGAGGCCTCCAGTTCGGACGGGCACAACCTGCTCCAGCATCCTTTGCGCGCTCTTGTGCTGAGCGGATTCTGGGTGGCCGGCGAGGTGTGGATGCCCTACCTGTGGGGATTCGCCCTCACCCTCGCCCCGCTGGAGCGCCGGGTCGGTCCGGCCCGGGCGGCGGCGGTGTTCGCGGTCGGGCACGTCGCGGCCACGCTGCTCTCCCAGGGGGTGGTGATCATCGCGGTGGAGACCGGGCGGATGGCGCCCGAGGCGATGGACTACCTGGACATCGGGGTCAGTTACGGCGTGCTCGCCTGCCTGGGCGCGGTGGCCGGGCTGCTCTCCTGGCGCGGGCGGCTGCTCGCGCTGGGCGGTGCGGGGCTGATGATCGCCCAGCAGATCGCCACCGACAAGGACGTGATCACGGGGGTGGGGCACCCGGCCGCGGTGCTCACCGGGGTCGCGCTGTGGCGCTGGCTGCGCCGGGTGGAGCGGCGCCCGCCCCGGCCGCGTCCGGCCGTCGCGACGGCCGCCGGCGGTGCGCCCGCGCGGGTGTGGACGGCGCGTTGACGCCGCCGTCCGGCCGGGGCCGTCCGGGCCCCGGGGGCCTCCTGTCGGGATTCCCCGAGGTGCGCCCACCCCTCTCTTGACGGAGTCGGGCGCGGGCTTCCCGGCCCGATATGTGTTCGCTCACGGCGAACAGGGCGCCGGGAACATCCGGCGGCCGCCAAGCCTTAGTCAGGTCGACTCAAGTTCACTGACTGGGGAGAGATCATGGCATCGACGTCCACACCGCTCACCCTGCCCGTGCTGCCGCTCGACGACGAGGTCGTCCTGCCGGGCATGGTCGTGCCGCTGGACCTGAAGGACGCCGAGGTGCGCGCCGCGGTCGAGGCCGCCCGGGCCGCCGCCACCGGCACCGGCAAGCCGCAGGTCCTGCTGGTCCCGCGGGTGGACGGCTCGTACGCGGCGGCCGGCACCCTGGCCACCGTGGAGCAGGTCGGCCGGCTGGCGGACGGCGATCCGGCGGCGCTGGTGCGCGCCGTGAGCCGGGTCCGGATCGGGGCCGGCACCACCGGCCCCGGCGCCGCCCTCTGGGTGGAGACCACGCCGTTCCGGGAGTCCTCGGTGGGCACCCCGGTGGCCGGCCGGGCCGCCGAGCTGGTCAAGGAGTACAAGGCGCTGTCCACCCAGTGGCTGCGCAAGCGCGGCGCCTGGCAGATCGTCGACCGGGTGGCGCAGATCGAGGGCGTCGGCGAGCTCGCCGACAACATCGGCTACGCGCCCTTCGCCACCGCCGAGCAGAAGCTCAAGGTGCTGCTTGAGGCCGACCAGGTCGCCCGACTGGAGTACGCGCTCACCCTGCTGCGCGACCACCTCGCCGAGGAGGAGGTCAACGACACCATCCGCAAGGACGTCGAGGAGGGCGTGGCCAAGCAGCAGAAGGAGTTCCTGCTCCGCCGCCAGCTGGAGGCCGTCCGCAAGGAACTGGCCGAGCTGAACGGCGAGGCGGCCGACGAGGAGGGCGACTACCGCGCCCGGGTCGAGGCCGCCGACCTGCCCGAGAAGGTCCGCGAGGCCGCGCTCAAGGAGGTCGACAAGCTGGAGCGCTCCTCCGACCAGTCGCCCGAGGGCTCCTGGATCCGGACCTGGCTGGACACCGTCCTGGAACTGCCCTGGAGCGAGCGCACCGAGGACGAGTACGACATCGCCGGCGCCCGCGCGGTGCTGGACGCCGACCACACGGGCCTCGACGACGTGAAGGACCGCATCGTCGAGTACCTGGCCGTCCGCAAGCGCCGGGCCGACCAGGGGCTCGGGCCGGTCGGCGGCCCGCGGGAGGGGCAGCGCGGAGCGCTTCCCACGAGCGGTACCGGCGGGCGACGGGCGGGCGGCGCGGTGCTGGCCCTGGTCGGCCCGCCCGGCGTCGGCAAGACCTCGCTCGGCGAGTCGGTGGCCCGCGCCATGGGCCGCAGGTTCGTCCGGGTCGCGCTCGGCGGCGTCCGGGACGAGGCGGAGATCCGCGGCCACCGGCGCACCTACGTCGGCGCGCTGCCCGGCCGGCTGGTGCGGGCGATCAAGGAGGCCGGCTCGATGAACCCGGTCGTCCTGCTCGACGAGATCGACAAGGTCGGCTCCGACTACCGGGGCGACCCGGCCGCCGCCCTGCTGGAGGTGCTGGACCCGGCGCAGAACCACACCTTCCGGGACCACTACCTGGAGGTCGAGCTCGACCTCTCCGACGTCGTCTTCCTCGCCACCGCCAACGTGCTGGAGGCCATCCCCGAGCCGCTGCTCGACCGGATGGAGCTGGTCCGGCTGGACGGCTACACCGAGGACGAGAAGGTCGCCATCGCCCGCGACCACCTGCTCCCGCGCCAGCTGGAGAAGGCCGGTCTCGGCGGCGGGCAGGTCACCGTGGACGAGTCGGCGCTGCGCAGCCTCGCCGGGGAGTACACCCGGGAGGCGGGCGTGCGCACCCTGGAGCGCTCGATCGCCCGGGTGCTGCGCAGGATCGCCGCGCAGGCCGAACTGGGCGAGCGCGAGCTGCCCGCCCGGGTCGGCCCGCAGGACCTGCGCGCCCTGATCGGCCGGCCGCACCACGTGCCGGAGTCCGCCCAGGAGCCGGCCGAGCGCCGCACCGCCGTCCCCGGCGTGGCCACCGGCCTCGCGGTGACCGGCGCCGGCGGCGACGTCCTCTACATCGAGGCCTCGCTGGCCGACGCCGAGACCGGCGGCACCGGGCTGACCCTCACCGGACAGCTGGGCGACGTGATGAAGGAGTCCGCGCACATCGCGCTCTCCTACCTGCGCTCGCGCGGCGCCGAGCTGGAGCTGCCGGTCACCTCGCTGCGGGACCGCGGCGTGCACCTGCACATCCCGGCCGGGGCCGTCCCCAAGGACGGGCCGAGCGCCGGCATCACCATGACCACGGCGCTGGCCTCGCTGCTCTCGGGCCGCAGGGTGCGCACCGACGTGGCGATGACCGGCGAGGTGTCGCTGACCGGGCGGGTGCTGCCGATCGGCGGGGTGAAGCAGAAGCTGCTCGCCGCCGACCGGGCCGGGGTCACCACGGTGATCATCCCCAGGCGCAACGAGGCCGACCTGGACGACGTCCCGGCCGAGGTGCTGGAGCGGCTCACCGTCCACCCGGTGGCGGACGTGCGGGAGGTGCTGGAGCTGGCGCTGGAGCCGGCCGGGGCCACGGTGCTGGTGGCCGCCTGACCGCCGGCCCGGGCCGCCCGCACCGGCGGCCCGGGCCACGCACCGGCGCTCCGGGAGCCGCCGGTCCGACGGCCGCCGGCGACCCGAACGGGCCACCGGCGATCTGAAGGGCCGGCGGCACCCCCGCGTGCGAGACTGCGGAGATGCCGTCCCCCACGCAGCGCGCCCTGGCCCGGGTGCCCGACCGGCTGCGCCCCTTCCTGGTGCGTCACCGCCGGCTGGTGAAGTTCCTGCTGGTCGGGAGCGGCTGCTTCGTGCTCACCACGGTGATCAACTTCGAGCTCAAGTTCACGGTGCTGGAGCGCAAACCGGTGGTCGCGCTGACCGTCGCGACCGTGATCGGCACCGTCGTCTCCTACGTGCTGAACCGCCGCTGGGCCTTCCGGGCCGCCGGCCGCAAGCGCGAGGTGCTGATGTTCGTCCTGGTCAGCGCCGTGGCGATCGCCGTCAACGACGTGCCGCTGGTGGTCTCCCGCTACCTCCTGGACCTGCGCGAGCCGTACATCGGGCCCTTCGAGCAGGAGGTCGCGGACTTCCTCAGCGGGATGGTCGTCGGCACCTTCGTGGCGATGCTGTTCCGCTACCGGGCGATGCGCCGGTGGGTCTTCGTCCCGCCCGCCGGGCGGACCCGGGCCGAGCCCGTCCCGGTGCCGGCGACGGCGCCCGCGGAACCCGACTACGCTGCACCCGGGATGCCACCGGATGTGCCGTAAAGGGGCGAGGTGAGGCTTATGCGTGAGCCGGACCCGGTCCGGACCGGGCCCGCCAGCCAGCAGGGGATGCGCCGGGCCAACCTGGCCCTGGTGCTCGGGACGATCGCGGGCGGACCGCGCTCGCGCGCGGAGGTGGCCGCCGGGACCGGCCTGACCAGGGCCGCCGTCTCCTCGCTCGCCGAACAGCTGATCGCCGCCGGCCTGGTGGTCGAGGAGGGCCCCGCCGCGCCCAGCGGCAAGGTCGGCCGTCCCGGCACCGCGCTCGGCCTCAACCCGGACGGGCCCGGCGGCCTCGGCGCCGAGATCGGGGTGCGCCACCTGGGCGCCTGCGTGGTGGACCTGCGCGGGGAGGTGCGCGCCTGGCGGCGCCGGGAGGTCTCCAACCACGGGCGCGAGCCCGCCGCCGTGATGGCCGACCTCGCCCACCTGCTGCACGAGGCCGTCGCCGAGTCGGGGCTGCGCCCGGCCGGGCTCACCCTGGCCGTGCCCGGGCTGGTCGGCGGCTCCGGCGGGGTGCTCCAGCGGGCCGCCAACCTGGACTGGCAGGACGTCCCGCTGGCCGCCGCACTGCGCCCGGCGCTGCGGACGGCCGGCGGCGGCCTGGCCGGGCTGCCGATCGAGGCGGACAACGAGGCCAACCTCGGCGGACTGGCCGAGCGCTGGCTGGGCGCGGGCCCGGACGACTTCCTGTACGTCTCCGCCGAGGCCGGGGTGGGCGCGGCGATCGTGGTCGGCGGCCGGCTGCTGCGCGGGGCCGGCGGCTTCGCCGGCGAGTTCGGCCACGTGCCGGTCCACCCCGACGGGCCGCGCTGCGCCTGCGGGGCGAACGGCTGCCTGGAGCAGTACGCGGGCGAGGCGGCGGTGCTGCGGGCGGCCGGTCTGGCCGGAGCCCGGGGCGACTGGGTGGCGCTGCTCGCCGACCGGGCCGGGGCCGGGGAGCGGGCCGCCCTCGCGGCGCTGGCCGGGGCCGGTGCCGCGCTCGGCACCGCGGCCGCCGGCGCGGTCAACCTGCTGGATCCGGCCGAGGTGGTGCTGGGCGGCGGCTACGCCCGGCTGGCGCCCTGGCTGCTGCCCGCGATGCGGGCCGAACTGGCCGCCCGGGTGACGGTGCGGCCCTGGTCGGAGGACCGGCTGACGGTCTCCCGGCTGGGCCGCCGGGGCCCGTTGCTGGGCGCGGCGGTGCGGGTCGTCCGGGCCATCGTGGCCGACCCGGGGCCGCTCGCGGCGGGGTGAGAGGCGTCCGGGCCGTCGTGGCCGACCCGGCCGCCCCGGCCGAACCCGCGGGGCGCGCCGGGCCCGGGACGCGCGCCGGGCCCGGGACGCGCGCCGGGCCCCCCGCCGGGGCGGCCGGGGGCCCGGTGACGGGTCGGGAGCGGGCGGCTCAGTCCTCGGTGGGGACCAGCGCGCGGCCGCCGGAGCGCGGGCCGCGCAGGACGGCCAGCAGGGCGACGCCGATGCCGATCAGCGCCCAGACCACCAGGACCAGGATCGGCAGCCCCAGGTTGGTGGAGTCGAAGTAGGCGACCGACTTGGCCGCGCTGGTGCCGGCGCCGTTCGGGATCCACGAGCTGATCGCCCGCCAGAACGGCGGCATCATCGGCGCCGGGTAGACCCCGCCCGCGCTCGGGTTGCCGAGCACCACGAAGATCAGCACCGCGATGCCGATGCCGATGACGTCGAACAGGCACTGGAGCGCCATGGTGAAGGCACCGACCGAGAACACCACCAGCGCACCGACGGCGCTCAGGCCGAGGATCGAGCCCGGCAGCGCGTCCAGCACCGGCCCGGCGATCACCGTGCCGAGCAGGCCGGCGCCGATCGAGTACAGCGCGAGCACGCCGAGGCGGATCACCAGGCGGTGGACGTTGGCCGGCTTGGAGCCCGCGCTGATGCCCAGGATGGAGGCGACCAGGTAGCCGCCGACGCACCAGCCGATCACCAGGTAGAAGGCGGAGAGGCCGTTGGTGTCGCCCTTGGCGAGCGGCACCACGTCCTGGACCTTCACGGTGCGGCCCTGGCTCTGGTCGATCGCGGTGGTGATGGTCTCGGCGGCCTTGGCCGCGGACGGGCCGCGGGCGCCGCCGACCAGCAGGGTGTCCTGGGTGCCGGTCGGGTCCACGACCAGCGCCGCGTAGATCTTCTGGTCCTTGATCTGCTGGGTCGCCGTCTCGGCGTCCGGCGCGGTGAGGGCCTTGACGGCGTCGTTCGGCACCGACTCCAGCGCGCCGACCAGCTTGGGGGCGACCTGCGGCGGGGCGACCACCGCGATGGAGAGGTTCTGCGGGGCCGGCTTGTGCAGCGCCCCGATGTACGAGGTGATGAAGCCGAGCTGGAGCAGCAGCACGCCGATCACGAGCAGTGCCGCGCGCGGGGTGACCGCACTCTTCAGTTCGGCGAGGAAACCCTGCCCCGGGGCTGCCATCCACATCTCCTTGCGTAACGGGGAAAAACGGTACTTCCAGAACCGATACTTCATACCATGAAGTAGTTGGCTTGTCGCACCTCCCGCGCCGGGCCGCGGCCGGCGCCGCTGCGCGATACTGGCGCGGTGAGCGACGAGGATGCCCTGGTGGCGGTGGAGCGCGAGGTCGCGCTGATGTTCCGGCGGGGCCGGGCCAGAGTGGCGGAACTCTCACGGCGGGTGCACCCCGGACTGGAGGGGATGGCGTACAGCCTGCTCGGCTACGTCGAGCAGGCCGGGCCGGTGCGGGTGACCGACGTCGGCGTGCACTTCTCGGTCGGCAAGGCGACGGTGAGCCGGCAGATCCGGACGCTGGAGGAGCTGGGCCTGGTGGCCCGGGAGACGGACCCGCTGGACCGCCGGTCCGCGCTGGTCTCGCTCACCGAGGACGGGCGGCGGCGCTACCTGGCCGCGCAGGGCGTCCGGATGCGGCGGGTGCGCGAGGTGATGGACGGCTGGTCGTCGGAGGACGTGACCCGCTTCGCGGAACTGCTGCACCGCTTCAACGACGTGCTGGGGGAGCCGCCGGCCGAGTGATCCGGCGGCGGTCGCGCGGGCCTCCGGGGCCCGTGGGCGAGGGCTTTACTTTCCCTTGAAGAAAGTTGCCTAATTCAACCATCCAGTCTTATGGTTGCTTACGGCAACGAAATTTCATGATCCGCGTATCCCGCGCGCTCGCCGAAGGACCCAGATGACCGTGACCACCGAGGCCGCGAGCGGAACCGCCGCAGCGGCCGACAGTCAACAGATGACGCACCGGCAGGTGATGGAGGCGCTCTCCGGCCTGCTGCTCGGCCTCTTCGTGGCCGTGCTCTCCTCGACCGTCGTCTCCAACGCCCTGCCGCACATCCTCGCCGACCTGCACGGCGGCCAGTCCGCCTACACCTGGGTGATCACCGCGGCCCTGCTCACCCTCACCGCCTCCACCCCGATCTGGGGCAAGCTCTCCGACCTCGTCAGCAAGAAGCTGCTGCTCCAGATCGCCCTGCTGATCTACATCGGCACCTCGGCGCTGGCCGGCCTCTCGCAGAACACCGGCGAGCTGATCGCCTGCCGCGCGCTCCAGGGCATCGGCGCCGGCGGTGTGGTGGCGCTCGGCCAGATCTGCCTGGCCGCGATGGTCCCGGCGCGCGAGCGCGGCCGCTACAGCGGCTACTTCGGCGCCGTCTTCGCCCTCGCCACCATCGGCGGACCGCTGATCGGCGGCGTCATCGTGGACACCTCCTGGCTCGGCTGGCGCTGGTGCTTCTACGTCGGCATCCCGTTCGCGCTGGTCGCGATCCTGGTGGTGCAGCGCACCCTCAAGCTTCCGGTGGTCAAGCGCAAGGCGAAGATCGACTACCTGGGCGCCCTGGTCATCACCGGCTCGGTCAGCCTGCTGATGATCTGGATCACCCTGGCCGGCAAGAACTACGCCTGGCTCTCCTGGCAGACCGCGGCCATGGTCGGCGGCGGCGTGCTGCTGGGCGCCCTGGCCGTCGTGATCGAGCGCCGCGCCGCCGAGCCGATCATCCCGCCGAGCCTCTTCAAGCACCGCACCGTCACCCTGGCCGCGCTGGCCAGCGTGCTGGTCGGCGTCGGGATGTACGGCGCGACCACCTTCCTCAGCCAGTACTTCCAGCTGGCCCGCGCCAAGTCCCCGACCATGGCCGGCCTGATGACCCTGCCGATGATCCTCGGCCTGGCCGTCTCCTCCGCGGTCGTCGGCCGGCTGATCACCAAGTACGGCAAGTGGAAGGCCTACCTGGTCTCCGGCACCGCGCTGCTCGCCGTCGGCTTCGCGCTGCTCGGCACCGCCCGGGCCGACACCAGCTACGTGCTGCTCTCCGTCTACATGGCGATCACCGGCGTCGGCCTCGGCCTGACCAGCCAGAACCTGGTGCTCGCGGTGCAGAACACGGTGCCCCGCAACGAGCTCGGCGCGGCCAGCTCGGTGGTCACCTTCTTCCGCACCATGGGCGGTGCGATGGGCGTCTCCGCGCTCGGCGCGCTGATGTCCAACAAGGTCTCCCACTACCTGGCCGAGAACCTGGCCGCGGCGCACGTCCCGGCGTCGCCCGCGGCCTCCGGCGGCGGCATCCCGGACCTGGCCAAGCTGCCCGCCCCGATCGTGCCGCTGGTGACGGACGCCTTCGGCCACGGCGTCGGCACCATCTTCCTGTGCGCCGCCCCGTTCGCGGCGCTGGCCTTCGTCACCGTGCTGTTCATCCGGGAGACCGCGCTGAGGACCACCACCCAGGAGAGCTGACCGGCCGCCGGGATACGCGAACGGGCCGGGGAGTGCGAAGGCACTCCCCGGCCCGTCGTGCTGGGTGCGGCTACTTGCCGGCGATCAGCGACAGCCCGTAGAGGACGGCCCCGCCGCACAGCGCGAAGCAGACGCAGGCGCCGGCCAGGGCGAGCCTGCCGCCGCCCGCGGCCCCGGCGCCCCCGCCCTCACGGGCGGCGACCAGGGCGGCCTCGCGGCGGGACAGCGCCAGGATGCCGAGCGCGAAGACGCAGACGACGGCGACGGTGATGCCGAAGCTGAATCCGGCGGTCTGGGCCAGGGCGTTCCACTTGATGTGCATGGTGAGTGCTCCTCAGCCTGCGGCGCTCAGGCCGCGACCGTGGTCGAGGCGGGGGTGGGGGTGTTCGCGGCGGCGCCGGCCGGTGCGACCTCGACCGGGGTGACGTCGACGTCGTTGACGTTGTCCGCGCCGACCGGCTGGCGGCGGGAGATCACCCACATCGCGCCCGCGCCGGCCACCAGCACGACCCCGACCAGGGCGACGCCCCAGCTGCCCTGCTCGGCCAGCAGGGCGGCGCCGCCGGAGACCACGGCGGCGGCCGGCAGGGTCAGGCCCCAGGTGTAGACCATGCGGCGGACCAGGCTCCAGCGCAGCTCGCCCTTCGGGCCGCCGAGGCCGGCGCCCATGATGCCGCCGGAGCAGACCTGGGTGGTGGAGAGGCCGAAGCCCATGTGCGAGGAGGTCAGGATGACGGTCGCGGCGGCCGACTCGGAGGCGAAGCCCTGCGGCGGGCGGATGTCCGCCAGGCCCTTGCCCATCGAGCGGATGATCCGCCAGCCGCCCATGTAGGTGCCGAGCGCGATCGCGGCGCCGGCGGAGACGATCACCCAGGTGGGCGGCAGCGCGCCGTGCGGCAGGGCGCCGACCGAGACCAGGGTGAGGGTGATGATGCCCATCGTCTTCTGGGCGTCATTGGTGCCGTGGGCGAGCGAGATCAGCGAGGAGGAGAAGATCTGGCCGGTCTTGAAGCCCTTCTCGGTGGTCGCGGAGTCGCCCTTGCGGGTGATCACGTACGCCAGCTTGGTGGCGCCCCAGGAGGCCAGGCCGGCGACGAACGGGGAGGCGACCGCGGGGATGAGGATCTTGGTCACCACGGTGTCGAAGTTGACGCCGTTCATGCCGACGCCGACGATCGTGGCGCCGATCAGGCCGCCGTACAGCGCGTGCGAGGAACTGGACGGCAGCCCGCGCAGCCAGGTCAGCAGGTTCCAGAGGATGGCGCCGGCCAGGGCCGCGAAGATGATCTCGGGATGGACGCCGGCCTTCTCGTTGACGATGCCGCCGGAGATGGTGGTGGCGACCTTCACGGACAGGAACGCGCCCGCGAAGTTGAGCAGGGCCGCGATGGTGACCGCGACCTTCGGGCGAAGAGCTCCGGTCGCGATCGCGGTGGCGGCCGCGTTGGCGGTGTCGTGGAACCCGTTGGTGAAGTCGAAGGCGAGCGCCGTGATGATCACAACGGCTACCAGGAACGAGATGTGTTCCATACCCAAACAATCGTCGTAGTTGTCGCACGGACGTTGGTGACGTCGCGACCGTAGGTCTGCTTGGTAAACGGAAGGTGAACTGGGCCGGGAATCGTGGTTCCAATGGTTGACTCGCAGTGACCACTGGATTTCATCGAGGTGACATACGGCGCGCTGAACTGGACATTAGCGAAGAACGCGCCGGTTCGACCCGGTTTGCTGAGAGCTGTCTCACAGGTCCATCGAGAATTAACCTCCCGGTCCGCATGCGCCCTGTTTCCGGCGAGTAACCCGTGGGAGGATCTGCGGGATCCGGGAAGCCGGGACAGGGGCAGTGCGCGGCGGGGAGGACCAGGCCATGGGCGGGGCGGGACAGAGAGCGGAGACGGCACGCGTACGGCCCTGGGTGCGGGCGGCGCTGCGCTGCGGAGCCGTCCTCGCGGCCGCGGCCCTCGCACTGCCGGTGGGCGCCCAGGCCGCCTGGGCCGCGCCCGACCCGGGAGCCGGCCAGATCGCCGCCGACGCCGACCCGCTCGCCGCCGCCAAGGCCACCCTCGGCCCGCTGCTCGACCGGCTGCACGGGCTCTACCAGAGCGCCGAGGCCGCCACCGAGCAGTACAACGGCGCCGTCGCCAAGGCGGCCGACCAGCAGACCGCGCTCACCGACCTCCAGGGCCGGCTGGACCGCCAGCAGAAGCAGGTCGACGCGGGCACCGACATCGCCTCGCAGCTCGCCGCCGCGCAGTACCGCAACGGGGCCGCGTCGGCCTACGCGGAGCTGCTGCTCTCCAAGGACCCGTACGAGGCGGTCGTCATCGCCGAGCTGCTCGCCTCGGCCAGCCGCTCGCAGTCGGAGTTCCTGGACAAGCTGAAGAGCGACCGGGACGCGCTGGACGGGCTGAAGAAGCAGACCGAGGAGGCGCTGGCGACCGCCCGGACGCTGGTCGTCCAGCAGGACGCGGCCAAGGCCAAGGCGTCCGCCGACCTCACGGCGGTCGAGCAGATGGTCTCCTCGCTGACCGGCGCCCAGCGGACCGAGCTGGAGCAGCTGGAGAAGGCCAAGGCGGACGAGGCGCAGCTCGCGTTCCTCGCCTCCGGGGCGCTCGGCAAGGGCGAGCGCACGCCCTCCCAGCAGGGGCGCGCGGCCATCGCCTTCGCGCTGGCGCAGGTGAGCAAGCCGTACCTGTGGGGCGGCACCGGCCCGGACGCCTACGACTGCTCGGGCCTCACCTCGCAGGCCTGGCTGCACGCGGGCAAGCCGATCCCGCGCACCAGCCAGGAGCAGTGGGCGCAGCTGCCGCACGTGGCGCTCAACCAGCTGCGGCCCGGCGACCTGGTGGTGTACTTCCAGGACGCCTCGCACATCGGGATGTACATCGGCGGCGGGCTCATCGTGCAGGCGCCGCGGCCCGGCGCGTTCATCAAGATCTCGCCGATCGGCTCGATGCCGATCCTCGGGGCCGTCCGTCCCGACCCGTCCGGCGCGGCGGACGACGCCGGCGGCGCCTGGAAGGTGCCCGACCTCCCGTCGGGCTGGGACGCCGTCACGCCGATAGCGCCGAGCCCGGCCCACCAGGTGCCGGCCACGCCGGCCCCCGGCGGCGAGGTGACGCCGCCGGCCGTGCCGCAGACGCCGGGCGGGACGCCGACCACGCCGGGCGGCACCGGTACGCCGACCGACCCGGGGACGCCGTCCGGCGGCACGCCCACCTCGACCCCGACCGGCACCCCGACCGGAACGCCGACCGGGCCGGGCACCCCGAGCGGGACCGGCACCCCGAGCGGGACCGGCACGCCCACCCCGACCGGGACGGGCACCCCGACGGGGAGCCCGAGCGGCACCGGCTCGGCGACCGCCTCGGCCCCGGGCAGCGCGACGGCCACGCTGCCGCTGGGCACGCCGACGCACTGACACCGCGGCACCGACACCGCAGCACGCGGGCCGCCCCACGTC
>NZ_JBHXTL010000178.1:0-15551 GCF_042677365.1 Kitasatospora sp. NPDC127116 | reverse complement strand
CCCAAATTCGTCGGCAGCGTATGTTTTTTATAAGAGACAGCGGCTGCGCGTACCGCCGACCGGGTTTGTGAGCCCGCCCGGGACGCTGGTCGTCCGGGTCGGCCTTTTCGCATTTCCCTCCGCATTTCCCTCGCATCATCGCTTCGCAGCCCGTCGCCGTCGCTTTCGTTTCGGCTCAGGAACTCCAGGAGAACGATCACCGTGCAGCTCGTCGTCGGCAGGATCGGCCGTGCCCACGGCATCAGGGGGGACGTCAGTGTCGAGGTCCGCACCGACGAGCCGGAACTCCGGCTCGGCCCCGGTGCCGTCGTGCTCACCGACCCCGCGTCGGTCGGGCCGCTGACCGTCGAGTCGGGCCGGGTGCACAGCGGCCGGCTGCTGCTGCGCTTCGCCGGCGTCAAGGACCGCAACGCGGCCGAGGCCCTCCGCGGCACCGTGCTCATCTCCGAGGTCGACCCGGAGGAGAGCCCCGAGGACCCGGAGGAGTACTACGACCACCAGCTGATCGGCCTGGACGTGGTGCTGCTGGACGGCACCCTGGTCGGCGAGCTGACCGAGGTCCTCCACCTGCCCTACCAGGACCTGCTCACGGTCGAGAAGGCCGACGGGACGGAGGTGCTGGTGCCCTTCGTCAGCCAGATCGTGCCGACCATCGATCTGGAGAACCAGCGCGCCGTGATCACCCCGCCGCCCGGGCTGATCGACCCGGAGCAGGCCGACGTCGCGGGGACCTCCTCGGCCGAGGGCGCCGAGACCGCTGAGGGTGCCGACGGCGCCGAGGGCTCGGAGGAGTCGCAGTGACCGCGGAGGAGAACACCGGGGCGGACGTTCCGGCGGCCGACGGCGCCGTGTCGAGCGGTGCGGCCACGAGCGGTGCGATCACGAGCGGCGCCGGGGCGGACGAGGCGGGGTCCGGCGGCGCGCGGAGCGGCATGCGGATCGACGTCGTCACGATCTTCCCCGAGTACCTGGAGCCGCTGGACGTCTCGCTGGTCGGCAAGGCCCGCGCCCGCGGCCAGCTGGACGTGCACGTCCACGACCTGCGCGAGTGGACCCACGACGTGCACCGCACGGTCGACGACAGCCCGTACGGCGGCGGCCCCGGCATGGTGATGAAGCCCGAGCCGTGGGGCGAGGCGCTGGACGCGGTGATCGCCGGCGGCCCCGAGGGGCAGGTGCCCACCCTGATCGTCCCGACGCCGAGCGGGCGACCGTTCACCCAGGAGCTCGCCCAGGAACTGGCCGGGCGCCCGTGGCTGGCCTTCACCCCCGCCCGGTACGAGGGCATCGACCGCCGGGTGATCGAGGAAGCGGCCACCCGGATGCCGGTGGTCGAGGCCTCGATCGGCGACTACGTGCTGGCCGGCGGCGAGGTCGCCGTGCTGGTGATGGTCGAGGCGATCGCCCGGCTGCTGCCGGGGGTGCTCGGCAACGCCGAGTCCCACCGCGACGACTCCTTCGCGCCGGGCGCGATGGCCGACCTGCTGGAGGGCCCGGTCTACACCAAGCCCGCCGAGTGGCGCGGCCGGACGGTGCCGGACGTGCTGCTCAGCGGCAACCACGGCAGGATCGCCCGCTGGCGCCGCGAGCAGGCCTTCGCCCGGACCCTGGCGAACCGGCCCGACCTGGTCGAGCGCTGGCAGTACGGAGCCTTCGACAAGAAGGAGCGGGAGGCGCTGAGCATCCTCGGCCTGGCCTGGGACGAGCGGCTCGGCCGATTTCGGTCCGTGGCCGGTGATGTGGAAGAATAGGCGGCTGTTGTCTGTCGCTGGTTCCCTTCCGTAGGGGACACGTGGACCGGCGCCCTCGCCACGGGGGGATCGTCGTCAGCCGATGCGGCCCGCAGCAAACCCCATTGTGACGATTTTCCGTGGGCGGCCCGTGGCGCCTGCGATGGAGAGCAACATGAGCAACAAGCTCGCTGCTGTCGACGCGGCCTCGCTGCGTAGCGACATTCCGGCCTTCCGCGCCGGTGACACCCTGAAGGTTCACGTCCGGGTCATCGAGGGCAACCGCTCCCGTGTCCAGGTCTTCCAGGGCGTCGTCATCCGCCGCCACGGCGCCGGTATCGGTGAGACCTTCACCGTCCGCAAGGTCAGCTTCAACGTCGGCGTGGAGCGCACCTTCCCGGTGCACACCCCGGTCGTCGAGAAGATCGAGGTCGTGACCCGCGGTGCGGTTCGCCGCGCCAAGCTGTACTACCTGCGTGACCTCCGCGGCAAGGCCGCGAAGATCAAGGAGAAGCGCGACCGCTGATCCACCGGCCCCCGGCCTCGCCGGGGATCGGAACGCTCCGAGGGGGGCGAACGACCGCAAGGTAAGCTCACCCCCCGATGAGCACGCACGAACCACCCGCGGACCGCGACGGCAGTCCCGCACCCACCGGTGCGGACTCGCTGTCGCGGTCCGCGGTCGTTTCCGGGAGCGGTTCCGCCGGGGTCGACGACGGGGGCGCCGCGGCGGATGGTGTCGACGGCCCGGAGGCTGTCGCGGGCCCGGTGGCCACCGACAGGCCGGCGGCCACCGGCGGGCCGGAGCATGCCGAGGTACCGGAGCGCACTGAGGTACCGGAGCAGGCCGAGGGCCCTGAACGCGTCGGGGAGCGGACGGGCGGCTGCGGAGACGACGGCCCGGAGCAGGACGATGAGCCGGGGCACTCGCGTTCGCGCGACCTGCTGTTGGTGGCCGGGATCTGCCTGACAGCCCTGCTGCTGGTGAACGCCTTCGTCGCGCGTCCGTTCTCGGTGCCCTCCGGGTCGATGGAGGAGACCCTGCGCCCGGGCGACCGGCTGGTCGCGAACCAGCTCGCCTACGCCTTCGGCGGCCACCCCCGGCGGGGCGACGTCGTGGTCTTCGACGGGACGGGCTCCTTCCTCCGGGAGTCGGCGAAGCCGCCCGGCTTCTGGGACGGCCTGCGATCGTTCGCCCAGGACCTCGGTCTGGCCCCGGCCGGGAACACCGTCTACGTCAAGCGCGTGATCGGCGTCGGCGGGGACCGGGTGACCAGCACCGGCCCGGGCGCGCCGATCACCGTCAACGGCGTGCCGATCGACGAGACCTCCTACCTGTCCCCGGGCGACGACCCGTCGAGCGTGGCCTTCGACGTCGTCGTGCCCGCTGGCAAGCTGTGGGTGATGGGTGACCACCGCAGCGCCTCCCGGGACTCCCGCGACCACCTCGGCGAGCCCGGCGGCGGCTTCGTGCCCGAGGCGAAGGTGATCGGCAGGGCGGACTGGGTGGTCTACCCGTTCTCGCGCTGGACCGGCCTGGACCGGCCCGCGGCCCTCGCCCCGACTGCGGGGACGGGTGGTCATGGGGACCAGGGGTAGGGGACGGCTCGCCGACCGTCCGGCCGCCGGGGGAGCGGCGACCGCGGGACCGGGGCAGGACGGCGGCGCCGGCTCGGGGCCGACCGGTGCCCCGCCGACCAGTGCCCCGCCGCCGCGCGGCCGGGCCGAGCGCCGTCGCAGTGCCCGCAAGGCGGCCGGTCGGCGCAAGCGCTCGCTGGTGCGCGAGGTGCCGCTGATCGTCCTGGTGGCCCTGCTGGTGGCGCTGGTGATGAAGACCTTCCTGATCCAGGTGTTCGTGATCCCCTCGGGCTCGATGGAGCAGACCATCCAGATCGGGGACCGGGTACTGGTCGACAAGCTGACCCCCTGGTTCGGCAGTGAGCCGCAGCGCGGCGACATCGTGGTGTTCAAGGACCCGGGCGGCTGGCTGGAGCGCGACCGGAAGCCGTCCGGCGACGGCCCGGTGCTGGGCGGGGCCAAACAGGTGCTGACCTTCGTCGGACTGCTGCCCTCCGACAACGAGCAGGACCTGATCAAGCGGGTGATCGGCGTCGGCGGGGACACCGTCGAGTGCTGCGACGCACAGGGGCGCCTCAGCGTCAACGGTCGTCCGGTGGAGGAGTCCTACCTCGCGCCCGGCAACCCGCCGTCCCGGCAGACCTTCAAGGTGCAGGTGCCACAGGGACGGCTGTGGGTCATGGGCGACCATCGGGACGTCTCTGCCGACTCCCGTTTCCACATGGGCAATCCGGGCCAGGGAACGGTCCCGTTGAGCGACGTGGTCGGCCGCGCGTTCGTGATCGCCTGGCCGCTGGACCGCTTCCATCAACTCGATGCGCCAGGTTCACTCTCCTCTCTCGCCCGGATGCCGCAGGCCGGCGGAACTGCCGCGGAGTCGGTGGGCGTTGGGCCGGTTCCTGTGGAACCCCCGCTCGTTATGGGTGTGTTGGGCATCCTTCCGTTCGTCGCGCGCAGGTCGGGGCGGCCTCCGGAGTGAGCAGCGCCGGCCGTCGACCGGACGGGCCTCGCGTGTGGGACCGCGAGCCGGATGCCTGGGAGTGATAGAGAAGTGCAGGTGCGGCCGGGAGTGGTCCCGGCCGTGTGCCGAGGCCGTGCTGGTGTCGGGGGAGTCCGCGGTGGGCAGCCCTGAGGCGTTCATGGTCGTGGTGAGCGTGGTGCCCGCTGTGCGGCACTCTGAGCGCGGGCGCGCGGGCGTCCGCACAGCAGGGAGGAGACGTTGTGGGGGATTTGGTGATCGGCGCCCGATCAGGCGCCGGAGAGCCCGAGGGCCCAGGTCGTCGGGCGGACCGGTCCGCCGAGTCCGCGGCCTCCTCGGCCTCGGTCGAGGACGCGGCGGCGCAGACCGCTGACGGGCAGGGTGCCGGCTCGGAGGACTCCCCGGACTCCTCGCACGCGGGGGCCGAGCCCGCGGACGGATCGGAGTCGGAGGCTCCCTCCAAGCCGCGCAAGCCGCGTTCGTTCTGGAAGGAACTGCCGATCCTGGTCGGCATCGCGCTGATCCTCGCGCTGGTGATCAAGACGTTCTTCGTCCAGGCGTTCTCCATTCCGTCGGAATCGATGCAGAACACGCTGCAGGTCGGCGACCGCGTCCTGGTGGACAAGCTGACCCCGTGGTTCGGGGCCGAGCCCGAGCGCGGTGAGGTCGTGGTGTTCCACGACCCGGGCGGCTGGCTGAGCGACGAGCCGGCCCAGCAGAGCAGCAACGCCTTCCTCCGGGGTGTGCAGGACGTGCTCAGCTTCGTCGGTCTGATGCCCTCCGCCAACGAGAAGGACCTGATCAAGCGGGTCATCGCGGTCGGCGGGGACACCGTCGAGTGCGAGGGCGAGGGGCCGGTCAAGGTCAACGGCGTCGCCCTCAACGAGCCGTACGTCTACCAGGGCAACACCCCCTGCGGTGACCACCCCTTCGGCCCGGTCAAGGTGCCCAAGGACCGGATCTGGGTGATGGGTGACCACCGCGCCAACTCGCTGGACTCCCGTTTCCACATGGACCAGCCGGGTGGCGGCACCGTCCCGGTGGACAACGTGATCGGGCGCGCGTTCGTGGTGGCCTGGCCGATCAGCCACTGGTCCACGCTGCCGGTGCCGGACACCTTCGACCAGAAGGGCCTGGCGGCGGCCACGCCGCTGGCGCCCCCCGTGGCCGGTGCGGTGGGGGCCGTGGCCCTGCTCCCGCTGGTCCGTCGGGTGCGGGGCCGGGCGGAGCACCGCAAGGAGTCCTGAGCTCCACCGGATCGTGTTCCGCCGGCTTGGCCCCGGCTCTTGCGCGGGCCGTGGTACCGACGAGTAATCTGCTCGGACGTGCCACGGCCCGTCGGCTTTTCCGCCCGTGCCTCCGGCGTGCCAGTGGTGTTCTCCGGTCGGCCAGAGGTGGACGGTGTCGATGAGCAGTGTCGTGGAGCAGACGGTCGACCGCCCTCCGGTACCCGCCCGTGGGCGCCGCGGGGCCGCCGCGGTGCTCCAGGGCGTCGCCCTGGCGCTGGGGCTGGTGCTGATGGTCGGCGGCTTCGCCCTGATCGCGATCGACTACCGGCCGTACAAGATCCCCACCGCCTCGATGCACCCGACCCTGCGCGCCGGGGACACCGTGCTCGCCCGCAAGGTCGGCGGCGGCGACATCGGGCGGGGCGACGTGGTGGTCTTCCGGGACCAGGCCTGGGGCGGTGAGCTCATGGTCAAGCGGGTGGTCGCGGTCGGCGGGGACACCGTCGCGACCACCGGGGCCGATTACCGGCTGACGGTCAACGGGCAGCCGGTGGACGAGCCCTACCTCGCGACACAGGGCCGCCAGGGCGCTTCGTTCAGCGTGACGGTGCCGCAGGGCCGGCTGTTCCTGCTCGGCGACAACCGGATGGGCTCGCTCGACTCCCGCACCCACCTGGAGGTCGACGACGGGACCGTCCCGGCCGAGGCCGTCGAGGCCAGGGTCGAGGCCACGGTGCTGCCCTTCGGCCGCATGGGCCTGCTCGACCGGGTCACGGACTTCGACGGCTTCGCGGGCCCGAAGGCCTCGCAGCCGGGGCCGCTGGGGCCCCTCGCCGCCGCCGCCGTTGCGGGCGCGGCGCTGATCCTCGTGACCTCGGTGGTGGGCGGGGTGGCGGGTCTGGCCCGCCGGCTCCGGGGGCGCGGCGCCTGAGCGGGACCGTCGCCCGGCGGGCCGCTCTGCCGAACATCGCCCCGGACGGCCGCGTCGGGTGGCAGGATCGGTAGCGCCACCGATGCGGACGGAAGGAGCGTGGAGCGCTGCCATGACAGCACGGCGCCGCAGGGCGGCGCGGATCCTGCTGCTGGACGGGCTGGACCGCATCCTCCTCTTCCTGGGGGCCGATCCGGCCACCCCGGGCGAGACGTGGTGGTTCACGCCCGGAGGCGGCTTGGAGCCGGGGGAGGACGTGCGCGGGGCCGCCGAGCGGGAGCTCGCCGAGGAGACCGGCTTGCGGGGTGTGGACCTGGGGCCCTTGGTGGCGTACGGCACGGTGTCGTTCTCCTTTCAGGGACAGCGCTACGAGCAGGAGCAGTGGTTCCACTTGGCCCGGACCACGGAGACGGGGCTGGACCACTCGGGCATGGGCGCCGACGAGCACGCCCAGTTGCTCGCGGCGCGCTGGTGGACGGTCGAGGAACTGAGGGGGACCGCCGAGACGGTCTATCCGCCCGGTCTGGCGGACTTCCTGGAGCGGCTGCTGGTCGAGGGCCCGCCGGTGGATCCGGTACGGCTCTGACCGTGGGTGCGGTGGTCCACAATGGGTGGACGTGACAATTTGAGGGGACGCCTGGATGAGTGCCGAAGATCTCGAGAAGTACGAGACCGAGATGGAGCTCAAGCTCTACCGGGAGTACCGGGACGTCGTCGGCCTGTTCAAGTACGTGATCGAGACCGAGCGACGGTTCTACCTCACCAACGACTACGAGCTGCAGGTGCACTCGGTCCAGGGCGAGGTGTTCTTCGAGGTGTCGATGGCGGATGCGTGGGTCTGGGACATGTACCGGCCGGCCCGGTTCGTCCGCAAGGTCCGGGTGCTGACCTTCAAGGACGTGAACATCGAGGAACTCGCGAAGAGCGACCTGGAGCTGCCCTCGGACGAGTCCGGCTTCGGGAACTGACGTTGAACGACTCCGTCCCGCGTTGTCCAGCCGATTTCGGGAGGAACGGGGCTTCTCACTCCTGCGGGTGACAAAAGTTGTCCACAGGCCCGGGTTATCCACAGGGGCAGGGAATTCCCGGGCCCCGGCGCGCGCCATGGTGCAGCCTCCTCGGCGGAGGTGGTCACCATGCAGCAGACCGTCGTGCAGGACCAGGCCGTACCGGACACGGCCGCAGCCGGGAAGGCCCCGCGGGCGATCCCGGAGCGCAGCACCAAGAACGGGCTCGGCCGCTACGGGGAGCGGGTCGCCGCCCGCCGCCTCACCGAGGCCGGGCTCCGCATCCTGGACCGCAACTGGCGTTGCGTCGAGGGCGAGCTGGACATCGTCGCCCTCGACGGCGACACCGTGGCGGTCTGCGAGGTGAAGACCCGCTCCGAGCGGGGGTTCCAGCAGCCCACCGAGGCCATCGACCGGGCCAAGGCGGCCCGACTGCAGCGCCTGGCCGAGCGCTGGATGGCCGAGCGCTGGCCCGGTCACTTCGCGGAGTTGGCCGGGCCCGGCTACGACCCGGGGCCCACCGATCCGCAATGGCCGCCCGCCCCACCGGGCGGGGTGCGGATCGACCTGGTCGCGGTGGTCAACCGGGCGCGGGGTGCGGCCCTGGTCGACCACCTGCGGGGGGTGGTCTGAGATGGCCTTCGCCCGTACCTGTTCCGTCGCGCTGGTCGGCGTCGACGGAGTGATCGTCGAGGTCCAGGCCGATCTGGAGCCCGGGGTGGCGGCGTTCACCCTGGTCGGCCTGCCCGACAAGGCGCTCACCGAGGCCCGCGACCGGGTCCGTGCCGCGGTCGTGAACAGCGGCGAGGCCTGGCCGCAGCGCAAGCTGACGGTAGGCCTCAGCCCCGCCTCGGTGCCCAAGAGCGGCAGCGGCTTCGACCTCGCGGTCGCCTGCGCCGTGCTGGCCGCCGCGGAACGGCTCGACCCCGCCGCCATCGCCGACCTGCTGATCATCGGCGAGCTGGGGCTGGACGGCCGGGTGCGGCCGGTCAGGGGGGTGCTGCCGTCGGTGCTGGCCGCCGCCGACGCCGGGTACGAGCGGGTCGTGGTCGCCGAGCAGACCGCGCCCGAGGCCTCGCTCGTTCCCGGGGTGACGGTGATCGGCGTCCGCAGCCTGCGCCAGCTCGTCGCCACCCTGACCGGCGCGGAGGCACCGGAGGAGCCGCCCGACCCGATCGGCGGCCGGCCGGATCCGCTGATGGCCGGTCTGATGCTGCCCAGCGCGGGGGTGCGGGGCCTGCCCGACGACCGGGCGGCCCGGCTCGACATGGCCGATGTGGCCGGCCAGTACGAGGCCCGGCGGGCCCTGGAGATCGCCGCCGCCGGAGGCCACCACCTCTACTTGAAGGGCCCACCGGGGGCGGGCAAGACGATGCTGGCGGAGCGGCTGCCCTCGCTGCTTCCGCCGCTGACCCAGAAGGAGGCACTGGAGGTCACCGCCGTCCACTCGGTGGCCGGGCTGCTCCCGGCCGGGCGTCCACTGATCGACACCGCGCCCTACTGCGCTCCGCACCACTCCACGACGATGCCGGCCATCGTCGGCGGCGGCAGCGGTCTGCCGAGACCGGGGGCGGTCTCGCTGGCCCACCGGGGCGTGCTCTTCCTGGACGAGGCGCCGGAGTTCCCGGTCCGGGTGCTCGACGCGCTGCGCCAGCCGCTGGAAGCGGGCGAGGTGGTGATCGCCCGCTCGGCCGGCTCGTTGCGGCTCCCGGCCCGCTTCCTGCTCTGCCTGGCGGCCAACCCCTGTCCGTGCGGCCGGTACTCGCGGCGGGGCGAGGGCTGCGAGTGCACCCCGGCCATGGTCAGCCGCTATCAGGGGCGGCTCTCCGGGCCGCTGCTGGACCGGGTCGACCTCCAGGTCCAGGTGGCCCCGGTGACCAGGGTCGAGCTCATGGAACGGGACACCACGGCGGAGACCACCGAGACCGTCGCGGCCAGAGTGCTGGCCGCGCGTGAGCGGGCGGCGGCCCGGTTGGCGGACACCCCGTGGCGGACCAACGCGGAGGTGCCGGGCCACGAACTGCGCACCCGCTGGCAGCTCGGGCCCGGCGCGCTCAACGACGCCGCGCGGCAGTTGGAGCGGGGGCTGCTGACCGCCCGGGGCCTGGACCGGGTGCTCCGGGTCGCCTGGACGGTCGCCGACCTCGCCGGACGCGACCGGCCGGACCAGCGGGACGTGCGCACCGCGCTGGTCCTGCGCACCGGGGTGGAGCACGGACTCCCGCTGGCCGAGCGGGTCCTCGGCCGGCTCGGCGGAATCCCGGCGCAGCGCGACAGTCCGGAGGACGGCTGGTCCGCGACGCCCAGGACACCCGCGACGCCCAGGACACCCGCGACGCCCAGGACACCCGCGACGCCCAGGACGCCCGGGGCGCCCGACGACCGTTCGCGGAACCAGAAGGGTGAGGCATGAACCAGCTGCTGAGGCAACCTCGAATTCCCGGCGCGGCCGGGGCCGGGGCCGGTACCGCGACCAACGACGGGCCCGAGCCCGAGCGCCTCGCCCGGGTGCTGATCGGCCGGCTCAGCGAACCGGGGGACGCGGTGGTCGGCCGGTGGCTCGGCCAACTCTCCGCCGTCGACGTGGTCAAGGCGATCCGGGACGGGACGGTGCCCGACCATCCCGGACTGGACGCCACCCGACTGGCCGGGTACCAGGCGCGGCTCCCGGGCCTGGACCCGGAGATGGACCTGAAACGGGTACGGGACGTCGGTGGACGGTTCATCATTCCGGGGGACACCGAGTGGCCCAGCCAACTCGACGACCTGGGTGACGGACGTCCGGTCGGGCTCTGGGTGGCGGGTACCGGCTCGCTGCGGCTGCTCGCGCTCCGCTCGGTCGCGCTGGTGGGCTCCCGCGCCTGCACCGCCTACGGCGCCCACGTCGCGGGGGAGCTGTCGGCCCAACTGGCCGAGCGCGGCTGGATGGTGGTCTCCGGAGCGGCCTACGGGATCGACGCGGCCGCACACCGCGGGGCACTCGCGGTCGGCGGAATGACCGCCGCCGTGCTCGCCTGCGGCGTCGACGTGGCCTACCCCAAGGGCAATGCCGAACTGATCCGGCGGATCGGCGTCCAGGGTCTGCTGGTCAGTGAACTCCCGCCCGGGGAGCACCCGAATCGCTTCCGCTTCGTCCTGCGCAACAGGGTCATCGCGGCGCTCACCCGGGGAACGGTGGTGGTCGAGGCGGCGGTGCGCAGCGGCGCCCTGAGCACGGCCAGACGGGCGCGGGACCTCAACCGTCACACCATGGGCGTCGCGGGCCCGGTGACCTCGGCCTTCTCCGCCGGGGTGCACGCCCTGATCCGCAGCGGAGCCGCCGTCCTGGTCACCGACGCGGCCGAGATCACCGAGCTGATCGGGGCGATCGGGGACGACCTGGCACCGCAGCGCAGCGGTCCGGTGCTCCCGCGCGACCTGCTGGAGCCGGCGGTCGCCCGGGTGCTGGAAGCCGTACCGGCGACGCCGGAGGGCGCCCCGGTCGAGCGACTGGCCCGGCAGTCCGGTCTCCCGCCGGACGAAGTCCTTCAACGGCTCTACGAGTTGGGCTCGCTCGGCTACGTGGAGCGGCACGGCGCGCACTGGCGCGTGGTGCGCAGGAGGTGATCGCCGGAACGGAGAACGCGCTCGCGTCGAGGGAACGCACGTCGGAGCCGCCCTGCTGACCTGCCGATCCGTTCTCCTGTTCGTCGCCCGGATCCGATGTGCGAGCGCCACCGGATCGGGGGACGACCGAGTGGCGGTAGCGCTTTGCAGTGAGTTGGTCACGCTACGCTCCACATGCCTTCCCTATCAGCACATGACTCGGCAGAACGGCGCAGACCAACGCATGCCCACACACATTCCCGGACACAGAGTGACCGGTGGCGCTCGGTCCTCGGGAGGGCCGCGGACCGAGAGGCGCCCCGTGCCCGACTTCCCGGCCAGGTCGGCGGGGGCGATGGGAGGCCTGTCGCGCCAGGGCGGGCGGCCGGCGGTGGCGCCCCAGCCTACGGACGCGGCCCGGGGTGCCGAGCCGCTCCAGGGCGCGGACGCGGCAGGCTCCGCCGGCGCGCCCGCCGGTGCACCCGCCGGGGTGCCCCCCGGCGCGGGAGTGGCCGGTGCGCCCCGGTCGCCCGGGAGTGCGTCGGGCAGCAGCGCCGCCTCCCCGGCCCTCGCCTCGCCGGTGTCGCCGCCCCGCCGGGAGAGGACGGCGAACGGAGGCCAGGGGCAGGACGCCCGGGGGGCCGCGACCCAGGGCCGCACCGCGCTCGAGGAACTCTGGCGCTCCTACAAGGAGAGCGGGGACCAGCGGCTGCGCGAGCAGCTGATCCTGCACTACTCACCGCTCGTCAAGTACGTGGCGGGGCGGGTCGGGGTCGGTCTGCCCTCCAACGTGGAACAGGCGGACTTCGTCTCCTCGGGGGTCTTCGGGCTGATCGACGCGATCGAGAAGTTCGACATCGGCCGCGCCATCAAGTTCGAGACCTATGCGATCAGCCGCATCCGCGGCGCGATCATCGACGAGCTGCGTGCCCTGGACTGGATTCCGCGCTCGGTACGGCAGAAGGCGAAGGCGGTCGAGCGGACGTACGCGACGCTGGAGGCCCGGCTGCGCCGGACGCCGCACGAGCCGGAGGTCGCGGCCGAGATGGGCATCGCGATCGAGGACCTGCACGCCATCTTCAGCCAGCTGTCGCTGGCCAACGTGGTGGCGCTGGACGAACTGCTGCACCCGGTGGGGGAGGGCGGCGACCGGCTGAGCCTGATGGACACCCTGGAGGACCACGGCGCGGACAACCCGGTCGAGGTGGCCGAGGACCGCGAACTGCGCAGGCTGCTGGCCCAGGCGGTCAACACCCTCCCCGAGCGGGAGAAGACGGTGGTGACGCTCTACTACTACGAGGGCCTCACCCTCGCCGAGATCGGACAGGTGCTGGGGGTGACGGAGAGCCGGGTGAGCCAGATCCACACCAAGTCCGTCCTCCAGCTGCGCGCCAAGCTGTCGGACATCCGATAGGGCGTCGGCCCCCGGGCGTCGACACCTGGCCGCCGGAAGCCGCTCGTGGGGCCCGGGCATCTTCCCGATGCGCGGCGCCGTACCGGCCGGAGGTATGGCTCCGTAGAGTGGGAGCGTGCCGAAGATCCGAGCGGCCACGGTGGCCGAGCATCGCCAGCTCCAGCGCGCAGCGCTTCTCGATGCTGCCCGCATCCTGCTCACCGAGGGTGGCATGGAGGCCCTGACCTTCCCCGCACTCGCGACGCGCACCGGGCTGGCGCGCTCCTCGGTCTACGAGTACTTCCGCTCCCGCGCCGCCGTGGTCGAGGCGCTCTGCGAGGTGGACCTCCCGCTCTGGGCAGCCGAGATCGAGGCCGGGATGGAGAGCTGCGACACCGCCGTCGAGCGGATCGAGGCCTACGTCCGCGGCCAGCTGGCGCTGGCCGCCGACCCCCGGCACCGGGCGGTGGTGGCGATCTCGGCACTGGAGCTCGACGAGGCCGCGCGCGAGCGGATCAGGGCCGCGCACGGCAGGCTGGCCGGTCTGGTCGGCCGGACACTGGAGGACCTCGGCCACGCGCAGCCCCGGCTCGCCGCGGCCCTGGTCCAGGGCGTCGTGGAGGCGGCGACCCGCAGGGCCGAGCAGGCCACGGCCGGAGGCCGCACCGGCTGTGCGACCGAGAGCCCCGAGGAGATCGCCGACGCCGCCGTCGCGATGGTGCTGCACGGACTCGTCCACCCCGGAACCTGAACCTGAACCTGGCCCGGTCCCGAGTCTGACCTCGGCCCCGGTCCTGACCTCGGCTCCGGTCCTACCCGTCCGTGCCTCTCAACGGCAGCAGTCGCGCCGTTCCCGCGCCGAACAGGGCCAGCGGGTCCAGGTAGCGGCTTCCGCGCAGCAGCCCCCAGTGCAGGCAGTCCCGCCCGGCGCAGTGGCGCCCGTCCGGGGCGAGCAGCCCGATCGGCTGTCCGGCGGCCACCGGGGTGCCGACCGGGACGGTGCCGGCAACGGGCAGGTAGGTGGTCCGCAGCGGGGGAGAGCCCGAACCGGGATGGGCGACGGTCACCACCGGCCGCCCTGCCACCAGCCCGGAGAAGGCGACCACTCCGGGAGCCGCCGTCCGGACCTCCACCCCCGGCTCGGCGGCGAGGTCCACGCCCCGGTGCCCGGCGGCCCAGACCTTCGCCGGCGGCTCGAAGCGGCCCAGCACCCCGCCCGGCCCGCCCACCGGCCAGGCGCGCGCTCCACCCCACCCGGCCCCGCCACCCGAGCCCGGAAGGTCGGCCGCACCCGTGCGTCCCGACGCCCCGACGGCGCCCGAAGCCCCCGAGACGCCGACGGCGCCAAAAGCCCCCGACGGCCCGAGCGCGAGCACGACCACGAGCACCACCGTCATCACCTTCACCACCACGGACACCCCGCCGAACCACCCGCGACCAGTCATGCCCGCAGGCTCGCCGCCCGGTGTCCCCAGCACCACCCGCAATCGGATTCCTGTGGACAAACCGTCCTCGCGCCCGACCGCCATCCCCCTGACGGGTGTACGAACGCCACCATCCGGTGTACAAGCGGCCCGCCGCCGACGGACCGCGTGCCGGCCGCCGCCGGACCCGAGCCCGCACCCGCCCCCGGGCCCGCCGCCCCCGAGCCCGCACCCGCCATCGCACCCGCCCCCGCTCGCACCCCCCGCCCCCCGCTCGCACCCCACCCCCGCGCCCTGCCGCACGCCCACCCCCGGCTCCGCTCCCGCAGCGGCCCGGGGGCCCCGGCCCGGCCCCGCACCGACCCCGCCGGACCCCCACCGGGACCCCGCCGGACCCCCACCGGGACCCCGCCGAAACCCGCCCACCCCGGCCGTTCTCCGGGCTCCCCCCAGGTCTTCGGCGGGCCCCCGGCCACTCGTGGAGTCGCTCGCGCCTCGGCGCTTCCCGTACACTTCACACGCGACCCGGTCCGCCGGGTCGACTTCGCACGCCCCGCCACCGGCGGTCGGACGCGGTTCGTCCGCAGCCCCGCCAGGTGCGAGTGCCGCTCGGTCCGCCGAGCTCGACCGGCCCCCGGGCCGGGAGGGTTCAAGCGGCTCGGCACGTTCGGGGCGTCAGGCGTGGCTGTCACCTGGCCGCCACGGACAAACCGAGCCTGACCCGGCTGTGGGCGATCGCTGCGAGGCAGTGCCGCCGCCGGGCCGTAACACCAAGGAGCACGGCAATGGCCGTCGTCACGATGCGGGAGCTGCTGGAGAGCGGCGTCCACTTCGGTCACCAGACCCGCCGCTGGAACCCGAAGATGAAGCGCTTCATCATCACCGAGCGCAACGGCATCTACATCATCGACCTCCTGCAGTCGCTGAACTACATCGACCGCGCCTTCGAGTTCATCAAGGAGACCGTTGCCCACGGCGGCAGCGTCCTCTTCGTCGGCACGAAGAAGCAGGCCCAGGAGGCCATCGCCGAGCAGGCCACCCGCGTGGGCATGCCCTACGTGAACCAGCGCTGGCTCGGCGGCATGCTGACCAACTTCTCGACCGTCTACAAGCGCCTCCAGCGCCTGAAGGAGCTCGGCGAGCTGGACTTCTCGGACGTGGCCGGTTCCGGCCTGACCAAGAAGGAGCTCCTGGTCCTCCAGCGCGAGCACGACAAGCTGGAGAAGACCCTCGGCGGTATCCGCGACATGCAGCGCGTTCCCAGCGCCGTCTGGATCGTGGACACCAAGAAGGAGCACATCGCGGTCGGCGAGGCCCGGAAGCTCAACATCCCGGTCGTCGCCATCCTCGACACCAACTGTGACCCGGACGAGGTCGACTACAAGATCCCGGGCAACGACGACGCGATCCGCTCCGTCACCCTGCTGACCCGCGTGATCGCCGACGCCGTGGCCGAGGGCCTCAAGTCCCGCGCCGGTGTCGCCAAGGGCGACGCCAAGGCCGAGCCGGGTGCCGACCAGCCGCTGGCCGCCTGGGAGAAGGACCTCATCGAGGGCGAGAAGAAGGCCGAGGAGGCCCCCGCCGCCGCCGAGGCCCCCGCCGCCGAGGCGCCCGCCGAGGAGGCCCCCGCGGCCGAGGCGCCGGCCGAGCAGGCCTGACGTACCAAGGGTGAGGGGCACCCGCCGGTACGAAGCT
>NZ_JBHXTL010000177.1:0-15932 GCF_042677365.1 Kitasatospora sp. NPDC127116 | reverse complement strand
GGGCACGTCCGATTCCTCGGTCAGGGACAGCGTGCGCGTCGGGCACTCCTCGACCGCCGTCCGGGCGCCCGCGAGTTGGGCCCCCGCGACCCGGTCGGCCAGCACCACGACCGTGCCGTCACGGTCGTCCTGGTCGAACAGGTCGGGTGCCGCCAGGTAGCACCGGCCCGCGCCGATGCAGCTGTCGGGGTTGGTACGGATCCGCATGGAGTTCCCCCTCACCAGGTGACCGGCAACGCGTGCAGGCCGTAGTTGACGTGCTCCTCCTTGAACCGCAGCGCTTCCACGGGCGCGGCGAGCCGCAGCTCGGGGATGCGCTCGAACAGGGTCGTCAGGACGACCTCCAGCTCGGTCCTGGCCAGGTGCTGACCGATGCACTGGTGCGCGCCGAAGCCGAACGCCAGGCTGCGTTCGACGCGGTCGGGGTCGAAGACGTCCGGGTCCGCGAAGCGCAGCGGGTCCCGGTTGGCTCCCACCGTCAGACCGAGCACGCCCTCGCCGGCCGCGATCCGGACCCCGCCGATCTCGACGTCCTCCAGGGCCACCCGGGAGTTGGCGATCTCCGCGATGGTGAAGTAGCGCACCAGCTCGTCGATCGTCGCCGGCCAACGCGACGGGTCGGCGGCCAGCGACTTGCGCAGCACCGGCCGTTCGAGGAGCAGCATGGCCCCCAGACCGATGACGTTCGCGATGGTCTCGTGGCCGGCCATCAGCAGCATGAAGGCCATCCCCACGAGGTCGCGGTGGTCGGGGACGCCCGGCTCGCCGCGCCGCGCCGCCAGCCGGCCGATCAGGTCGTCGGTCGGGGTCCGCTCCTTGTCGGTCACCATCCCGTCCATGTAGCCCATGAGTTCCGCGGTCGCCACCCCGCCGGCCTCGGGGGTGGTGGCGTTCATCACCGTGAAGGAGGTCCGCAGGAAGAACTCCCGGTCGGCGAACGGGACGCCGAGCAGCTCGCAGATCACCAGCAGCGGCACCGGGTTGGCGAACGCGTCGATCAGGTCGGCGGTACGGGGGCCGGCCAGCAGCCGGTCGACGTACTCGTCGGTGATCTCCTGGATCCGGGGCCGCAGGCGGTTGATGCTGCGGGGGGTGAAGTCCGCGGCCACCGCGCGCCGGGCCAGGGTGTGTTCGGGGGGATCCATCCCGACCAGCGAGGTGGAGAACTCGGGCGCGGGGACCTGGTGGTCCATCATCAGCGGGTAGCCCGGGCGGCGCAGGTCGGAGCTGAACCGGTTGTCGCCCAGCATCGCCTTGACGTCCTCGTAGCGGGCCGTGGCCCAGGCGAGCTTGCCGCTGGGCAGCCGGACCTTGCCGAGGGTCGGCCGGTCGAGGAGCTCCTGGTAGCCCTCCGGCAGCGTGTACGGGCACGTCCGGGGCATCGGGTAGGACGGGTGGTCGGAGTGGTCGGAGTGGTCGGAGTGGTCGGAGTGGTCGGAGTGGTCGGAGTGGGAGGTCGGGTCGGTGGCTTCGGCCATGGCTGTCTCCGATCGTCGTGCGAGGGGTGCTCAGGTCTGTGGCTGGGGCTCCGGGTTCGGACGCTTGGGCGCACGCTGCGCCGCCGGGCGGCTCCAGCGGCGCATGGCCGGCATCTCCACGGTCTTGTGCAGGACCCAGGCCAGTGCGACGCAGAGGGCGTACAGGGCGATGACGAACGCGATGGCGACGGGCGTGCTGAACGCCGTCGGGGTGTACGAGTGGGCGTAGCCCACCAGGTCGCCCGCGAACGCCGCGTGCACCGCGAACATCACGGTGATGTGGATGATGTAGAAGGCGAAGGACAGTTCCCCGAGCCGCACCATGAAGGGCGCGCTGAGGGCCGTACGCCGGCCGGACAGGTCCCGGACGGCGAGCGCGCCGATCAGCAGCGCGGCCGGGACGGGGTAGAGCGCCGCTATCCCGAAGGGGATGGGCAGGTGGAACAGCAGCAGGAAGACGGCGAGGTTGAGCAGGGCGGCCGGCAGGATCCGGATCCTCGGCCAGCTTCCGGAGGCGACGATCCGGGCGAGGAACATGCCGATCACGAAGTCGATGCACCGCACGGGCGGGAAGAAGTACAGCGCCCACAGCTGGGGCCAGGACCCCGCGGGGTAGAACTGGCTCGGCGGGAATCCCGAGAGCAGCGGGTAGCTGATCGCCGGGAGCAGGACGGCGGTCGCGCCGAGGCCGATGATCCAGGACCACAGCGCCCGGTTGCCGAGCCGCCGGACGAACCGGACCAGCAGCGGGAACATCGCGTAGCAGAGCATCTCCACCGCGAGCGTCCAGGTCGCGCCGTTGAACTGGTACATGATCAGGTCCTGGGAGGGCCACCAGTTCTGGACCAGGAAGAGGTTGGCGAGGGCCGGTCCCCATCTGATCGTCTCGCCCGCGGCGGCGAACTGGGTCAGGGCGACGACCGCGATCAGGACGTGGGAGGGGCCTATGCGCATCACCCTGCGCCGCCAGAAGCCGGTCGCGGTCTGACCGGGCTTGGACGACCAGGTGAGGACGAAGCCGCTGAGGACGAAGAAGAACGACACCGCGAGGAACCCGATGCGCCCGTCGCCCGTCAGGGTGCTGAAGACGGAGAGGGCGTTCGGGTCCTTGAAGGCTCCGAGGACGAGCGCGTGGCTGGCGAAGACGAAGACGACGGCGACGGCCCGGAGGCCTTCCAGTGACGGCAGCGTCACCGTTCTCGCCGGTAGTGGCGAATTCATGGGCAACCCCTTTTCTCCGAGGCGGAACGCCGGGGCGGCACCACCCGGTCTTCGGTGGGCGCGCGGCGCTACTCGCGTCATAGTCGTAACCGGGGGAGGCGATTCGACATCATGATTTCTTCCAACGTGCTGCCCTTGATCGCGGGCCGGTGACGGCCCGGGCGCCGGCACGACCGTGGCCGGGGCGAAGGCCCCGGCCACGGAGGAGCGGTGGTCACGACGGGAGGGCGCGGTCGTACGCGCCGGTGGTCACCGCCGCCAGAACAGGAGGTGGGTCACCCCGCTCGGGCTGGGTACCGTGTCGAGGTGGAAGCGGTCGAGCAGCTCGGTGTGGCTCTTCCAGAGCCGTTCCCCCCGGCCGAGGTCGACCGGGGCGACGGCGAAGTGCATGGTGTCGACCAGGTCGGCGTCGATGAACTCGCGGACGGTGCTCACCCCGCCGCTGATGCGCACGTTCCGGTCCCCGGCGGCCGCCTTCGCGTGCTTCAGGGCCTCCTCCGGCGTCGCGTTGAGGAAGTGGAAGGTGGTGTCGGACAGCGTGAAGGACGGGCGCTCGTAGTGGGTGAGCACGAAGACCGGCGCGTGGAACGGCGGGTTGGCGCCCCACCACCCCTGCCAGTCGTGGTTCTCCCAGGGGCCGCGCTGGGGGCCGAACTTGTTGCGCCCCATGATCACCGCGCCCGGCGGGCGGGCGTGGTCGCGGGTCAGGTAGTCGTCCAGGCCGCGGGTGCCGCCGGGGTCGGCGCGGTTCACCCAGCTCGCGGTGGCTCCCGCCCAGGAGAAGAAGGGGGAGGGGTCCGCGTGGCCGAACGGCCGTTCCAGGGACTGTCCCTCGCCGGCTCCGAAGCCGTCGCGCGACAGGTTGAAGCACTGCACCGACACCAACTGCGACATGCGGTCCACACCTTTCCTCGTGGGCGATCCGGGCCGCCCGCAGGACCGGGCGCCCGCGCCCACAACGACCGCGTCGTCGGCAGGGCACGGGGAGGTACGCCGTACGAGTGACCGCCCCGTCGGGCGGGTGGGACGGACGCGATCAGCCCGCCGCGGGGACGGTGCCGGAGCCCCCGGCGGGCCCGGCGGCGGCCTCGTCCGACGGCCGGCCGGTGGGCGGCAGGTGGCGGAGCAGGGCGGTCACCAGGGCGGCGGTGGCCAGCAGCAGGACGCCGGCGACGGTGACCACGGTGTGGAGCTCGACGGCGAAGGCGGCCCGGGCGGGCGCCAGCAGGGCGTCGGCGACCTCGCCGGACAGTGAACGGGCGGCCTCCTGCGCGCCCGTGAGGGAGTCCCCCGCGGCCCGGACCGCCTCGGCGGGCAGGCCCTCGGGAAGGCGCAGCGCGCCGCGGTAGACGGCGGCGCCGACGCTGCCGAGGGCCGCGATGCCGAGGGCGAAGCCGAGTTGGCCGCTGGTCTCGTTGAGCGCGGCCGCGGAGCCGGCCTTCTCGACCGGGGCGGAGCCCATGACCAGGCCCATGCCGAGGGTGACCATCGGGCCGGAGCCGAGGAAGACCACGGCGAATCCGGCGATCAGCACGGCGGGGCCGGATCCCGGTTCGGCCCCGGTGATCACCGCCATGCCGATCGTGGCCAGGACCAGTCCGCCGCCGATGAGGTACGCCGGACGGAAGCGCTGACCGAGCCTGGGGGACAGGGTGAAGCCGACCGTGTTGGCGGCGATCGCCGGCAGCATCCACAGGCCCGCGTGCAACGGGTCGCGTCCGTACAGCAGTTGCAGGGCCTGGGTGACGAAGAACATCACCGCGCCGGTGAGCATGGTGCCGAGGAACAGGCTGAGCAGCGCGGCCGTGAAGGCGCGGTGCCGGAACAGGCCCAGGTCGAGCAGCGGATGCGTCAGGTGGTGCTGGCGGTGGACGAAGAGGATCCCGAAGCCGAGGCCGGCCAGGACGGCCGCGATCGACAGGGGCTGCCACCCGTCCTTGGCGATCTCCTTCAGGCCCCAGATGGCGGGCAGGACGGCGGCCAGCGACTCCAGCACGCTGATCAGGTCCGGGCGCCCGGCCTCGGGGTCGCGGAACTCGGGCAGGAGCACCGGGCCGAGCACGAGCAGCAGCACCATCGCGGGGACGCCGATCAGGAAGGCCGAGCCCCACCAGAAGTGGGCGAGCATGGTGCCGCCGATGATCGGGCCGGCGACGGCGCCGGCCGAGAAGCACGCGCCCCAGATGCCGAAGGCGGCGCCGCGCTGCCGGGCGTCCTGGAACATGGCGGTGATCAGCGAGAGGGTGCTCGGCGCGAGGGTGGCGCCGGCGACGCCGAGCAGGGCGCGCGCCGCGATCAGCATGGCGGGGTTGACGGCGTAGGCGGCGGCGACGGAGGCGAGCCCGAACGCGGCGGCGCCGATCAGCAGCAGTCTGCGCCGGCCGATGCGGTCGCCGAGCGATCCCATGGTGACGAGCAGGCCGGCGAGCATGAACGAGTAGATGTCGGTGATCCACAACTGCTGCACGCTGCCGGCATGGAGGGAGTCCGCGAGGCTGGGCAGGGCCAGCAGCATCACGAAGACGTCGATCGAGACCAGCAGGGCGGGCAGGGCGAGGACGGCCAGCCCGATCCACTCCCGCCGTCCGGCCCGGGGCGCGGGCGCGCTGGGGGGTGTGGTGTCGCTCATCACGGGGTCCTTCCGGATTCTCGGGCAGGTGGCACCCGGGGGTGCCGTCACACCCGGAACGTCGGACCCGGCGACACGGTCTCGACGTCTGCGGCGGAAACCCGCGCGAAGGGCCGTGATCTGGGCTTGGATGTCGAGGGAGGGTCCTCGGCGGCGACGTCTCAAGTGCAGAGCACCAGTCGGCCGTGCAAGGGACCAAGGAATGATGAGATGAAGTACATGCTGCTGATCCACATGAACCCGGTAGTCTGGGACGGCTTGTCCGAGAGAGAGCGCAACGAGGTCTTCTCCGGGCACGCCACGTTCCAGCAGAACATCCTCGACTCCGGTGAGATGGTGGTGACCCAGGCCCTCGCCGATCCGTCCGGCAGCTCCACGGTCCGGGTCCGGGGCGGGCTGCCCGCGATCACCGACGGCCCCTACCTGGCCGCCGAGGAGTTCCTGGCCGGGTACTACCTGGTCGAGTGCGCGTCCAAGGAACGCGCGATCGAATTGGCCGGCCTGATCCCCGACGCCCGGTACACCGGCGTCGAGGTGCGCCAGGTCGTCTTCGAAGCCGATACGGAGAGCTGAGCCGATGAACCGTGACGTCCGGGTCGAGGACCTGCTCCGATCGCTCGCACCGCAGGTCCTCGGCGCGGTCGTCCGCCGCTACGGGCACTTCGACGCCTGCGAGGACGCCGTCCAGGACGCCCTGCTGGCAGCCGCCGTCCAGTGGCCCGAACAGGGGGTCCCCGGCAACCCCCGCGCCTGGCTGATCACCGTGGCCGCCCGCCGGGTGATCGACGGGCTGCGCAGCGAGCAGGCCCGCCAGCGCCGCGAGGCCACCGCCGCCGCGCTCACCCCGGCCGACGAGACGGTGACGCCGGGTCCCGGCGAGGAGCCGAAGGCGGCCGAGCAGGACGACATGCTCACCCTCCTGTTCCTGTGCTGCCACCCCTCGCTCACCCCCGGCTCGCAGGTCGCGCTCACCCTCCGCGCCGTCGGCGGTCTCACCACCGTGCAGATCGCGCACGCCTTCCTGGTCCCCGAGGCGACCATGGCCCAGCGGATCAGCCGGGCCAAGCAGCGGATCAAGTCCACCGGGTCGTCGTTCCGGATGCCTCCGCAGAGCGAGCGCAAGGAACGGCTGGCGGTCGTGCTCCAGGTGCTCTACCTGATCTTCAACGAGGGCTACACCACCACCAGCGGTCCCGACCTGCTGCAGCCCGAGCTCGCGCGCGAGGCCATCCGCCTCACCCGTGAGCTGCACCGGCTGCTGCCCGAGGAGGGCGAGGTCGCGGGTCTGCTGGCCCTGATGCTGCTGACCGACGCCCGCCGGCCGGCCCGCACCAGGCCCGACGGCAGCCTCGTCCCGCTCGCCGAGCAGGACCGCTCGGCCTGGGACCAGTCCGCGCTCAAGGAGGGACTGGCGCTGATAGCCGAGACCCTCCCCCGGATGGTGGCGGGGCCGTACCAGGTGCAGGCGGCCATCGCGGCCGTGCACGGCGAGGCCGCGCACGCCGAGGACACCGACTGGCCGCAGATCATGGCCCTGTACGAGGTGCTGGAGCAGATGGCCCCCGGCCCGATGGTGACGCTCAACCACGCGGTCGCGCGCGCGATGGCCCTCGGCCCGGCGGCCGGGCTCGAACTGCTCGCGGCCCTGGAGTCCGACGGCCGGCTCGCGGACCACCACCGGCTCGCCGCGGTCCGCGCCCACCTGCTGGAGATGAGCGGTGACCGGGAGGCCGCCCGGAACAGCTTCCGGGAGGCCGCCCGGCGCACCGGCAGCATCCCCGAGCGCCGCTACCTGGAGTCCCGGGCCGAAGCGCTGAACGACCGGTGACGGCCGCTCGTCAGCGGCCCAGGCCCTGGAGTCCCAGCAGCAGCTCGGCGACGTCGGTGGCGCCGATCGCGCCGGCCGCGTCGAGGACGGGCCGCCACGCCGGGTCGGAGCAGATCAGCACCGGGCCGTCGGCGGGCGAGTCCGGCAGGCGGCCGTGCGAACCGCGGACCCAGGAGGGGTCCAGCGGCACCACGTTCATGGTGTGGCGCAGGCCGAGCTTCTTGCGGGCCAGGCCGAGCGCGGCCCGGGCCCTGGCCAGCGGGTCCGCCGGGTCGAAGAACAGCTCGGCCGGGTCGTAGCCGGGCTTGCGGTGGATCTCGACGGACCGCGCGAAGTCGGGGGCCCGCGCGTCGTCCAGCCAGTAGTAGTAGGTGAACCAGGCGTCGGGGTCGGCCACCGCCACCAGTTCGCCGGACCGGGGGTGGTCGAGGCCGTGGCGGGCCTGGTCCGCGCGGTCCAGCACCTCGGCCACACCGGGCAGCCGGAGCAACTGGTCGCGCACCTTGGGCAGGTCCGCCCCGTCGGGGACGTACACGTGGGCGATCTGGTGGTCGGCGACGGCGAAGGCCCGCGAGGCCCACGGGTCCAGGTACTCCATCCCGGCCTGGGTGTACACCTCCAGCAGGCCCTCCCGGCGCAGCTCGCGGTTGATGTCCACCGGGCGCCGCACCGCCGTGATGCCGTACTCGCCGAGCGCGACCACGGTCGCGCCGGACTGCTCCGCCTGCTCCAGCAGCGGCGCCAGCTCGGTGTCCACCGCCCGGGCCGCCGCCACGGCCTGCGGCGCGTCGGGCCCGAAGCGCTGGAGGTCGTAGTCCAGGTGCGGGACGTAGACCAGCAGCAGGTCGGGCCGCTCGGCGGCGAGGATCCGGCGGGCCGCCGAGACGATCCAGCGGCTGGAGGCGATCCCGGCCGTCGGGCCCCAGTACTGGAAGAGCGGGAACGGCCCCAGCTCGGCGGTGAGTTCGTCGCGCAGCGCCGCCGGCCGGGTGTAGCAGTCGGGCGACTTGCGGCCGTCGGCGTGGTAGACCGGGCGCGGCGTGACCAGCAGGTCGGTGGTGGCGCCCATGGCGTACCACCAGCAGACGTTGGCGACCCGGTAGCCGGGATGCCGGGAGCGCGCGGTGTCCCACACCTTCGGCGCCCGGACCAGCCGGTTGTGCTGGCGCCAGAGGTGGATCTCCCCGAGCTCCCGGAAGTACCAGCCGTTGCCGACGACGCCGTGCTCGGCGGGCAGCCGGCCGGTGAGCAGCGTGGACTGCACGCTGCAGGTGACGGCGGGCAGCACCGTGCGCAGCGGGGCGGACCCGCCGCGCTCGGCGAGCCGGGTGAGGTTCGGCATGTACGGCAGCAGGCGCGGGGTCAGGCCGACCACGTCCAGCAGGACCACGGGTTTCAACGGTCCGCCCTTTCGCCGATCAGTTCGCGCTCGGCCCAGGCGAGTTCGGCGGCTATCCCGGCCGGGACGTCCACGGGGGCGCCGTCCGGGGCACCGGCCGGTCGCCCGGGCAGCACCGGCCAGGTGTAGGTCTCGACCTCGATCACCGTCCGCTCCCGCACGGCCGCCACCGCCCGGCGGAGCACATCGGTGGTGGCGCGCAGCGGCGCGGGGGGCGCGGCGTGCAGCGGCACGTGGAAGTGCACCCGCCAGGGGCCGTGGCCGGGCAGCCGCTCCAGCGCCTCCGGCAGGTCGTCGGCCGCGAGCACCCGGCCGGCTCCGTCGGACTCCCGCACCTGGTGGAGGTAGCGGGGTTCGGCGTAGTCGGCGAGCAGCCGGCGGGCCGCCGGGTCGTTCGGGTCGTCCACGTGCAGGGCGGCCGAGGCCTGGATCCTGACCACGCGCAGGCCGGCCCGTTCGACGGCGGCCACCGTCCGCTCCGGGTCGGCGAAGGAGACCGCCAGGTGGCAGGTGTCGAGGCAGAGGCCGACGAATTCGAGGTCCGCGCGGGTGGCGAGCCAGCCGACGGCGTCCTCGACGGTGTCCAGCACGCAGCCCGGTTCCGGCTCGACGGCGAGCCGGATCGGCCGGCCCGCCCGCGCCGAGACGGTGCGCAGCGCCGCCGCCGTCCGGCGCAGCGCCTGCTCGGCGGCCCGGTCCGCGGCGGGGGACCACGGGCTGCGCCAGGCCAGCGGCAGCGTGGAGATGCTGCCGCCCTCGGCGTCGTCGGGCAGCAGGCCGGCCAGCACGGTGGCGCAGTCGGCGGTGTAGGCGGCGCGGGCGGGTTCGGTCCAGTCCGGCCGGTACACCGCGTGCTTGACCACCCGCTGGTGGAAGCCGCCGTAGGGGAAGGCGTTCAGGGCGAGCACGGACAGGTCCCGGGCGTCCAGTTCGGTCCGCAGCCGGTGGAGCAGGGACGGGTCGGCGGCCAGTGCGGAGGCGGCGTCGGCGGCCAGCCACAGGCCCAGCCCGAGCCGGTCGAAGCCGGTGCGTTCGCGGATCGGACCGGCGCAGGTGTCGAGCTGCCGCAGGATGCCGGGCAGGTCCTCGGCCGGGTGGACGTTGGTGGAGTAGCAGAGCCGGTTCACGATCCGCCCCGGAGTACCGAGTTGCCCGCGAAGGAGGCGCCGTCGGCGTCCTCCCGGATCCCCTCGTCGAGGACCAGCCGCCCGCTGCGGCCGTAGAACTCGACGGGGTTGTGCCAGAGCACGGTGTCCACGTCCGCCGCGGTGAAGCCGGCCGCCAGCATGGCCCGGCCCACCTTCTGCGTCTTGAGGGGGTCCGAATTCCCCCAGTCGGCGGCCGAGTTGACGAGGATCCGGCGGGTGCCGTACTCCTTCAGGACGGCGACCATCCGGTGCTCGTCCATCTTGGTGTCCGGGTAGATCGAGAAGCCCATCCAGCAGCCGGAGTCGGCGACCGTCGCCACCGTGACCTCGTTGAGGTGGTCCACCAGGACGGCGCCCGGGGCGATGCCGGACTCGCGGACCACGTCCAGGGTGCGGCGGGTGCCGGCGTGCTTGTCCCGGTGCGGGGTGTGGACCAGGACCGGCAGTCCGTGGTCGACGGCCAGCTCCAGCTGACGGGCGAACGCCTCGTCCTCGGCCCTGGTCATCGAGTCGTAGCCGATCTCGCCGACCGCGACCACGCCGTCCTTGCCGAGGTAGCGCGGCAGGACGTCCAGCACCTCGACGCAGCGGGGGTCGTTGGCCTCCTTGGGGTTCAGGGCGAGCGCGCAGTTGTGGCTGATCCCGAACCGGGAGGCCCGGAACCGCTCCCAGCCGAGCAGGCCGTCGAAGTAGTCGGTGAAGGACCCCGGGTTGGTACGGGGCTGGCCGAGCCAGAAGGCCGGCTCGACGACGGCCCGGACACCGGCCGTCCGCATGGCCCGGTAGTCATCGGTGGTGCGCGAGGTCATGTGGATGTGCGGGTCGAAGATCCTCATGACCGGGCCTCCTGCGGTCGCGGGGGGACGAGGGCCAGCAGGACGCTCATGCCGAGCAGCACGCGCAGGTCGGAGCCGATCTCCCGGCCGGCCGCCCGCCGTTCCTCGGCCAGGTCGCGGGCCATCCGCAGCAGCTCGGCGTCGGTGCGGGTGACCAGGTCCGCCACGGCGCCCAGCGGCACTTCGGTGAACAGGCACTTCAGCACGCCGTGGCGCCACTGGTCCTGCTCCAGGTGCCGGGCCGCGAAGGGGCCCATCGCCGCCGCGACGAGCCGCGGGTCGTTGGTGCGCAGGCCGTCGGCGACCAGCTCCAGGCCGAGCCGGCGCACGCCGTCCGGCAGGTCCGGCAGCGCGCGCAGCACCCCGCGCCGCTCGGCGGCGTCGCCGTGCCGGTAGAGCTTCTCGACCTCGGCCGCCAGGACCGCCCCGGGCAGGGACCCGGCCAGCACCGCGAGCAGCCGGGCCCGGGCCCGGTCGTCGACCGTGCCGTGCACCAGCCCCTGCGGGTCGGCGTTCGGCTGCACCGGCCCGCGCCCGACCATCCGGCCGGCCAGCGGGAACTCCTGGTGGATCGTGCCGGGCCACTCGCGGACCCGGCGTTCGGCGCAGGTCAGCCAGTCGTCCTGCGGGTGCGGGTACGGCGGCGGGGCCGGCCGGCTCCCGCCGTAGACGCTGGTTTCGATCCAGCGGTGTTTCTCGGTCTCGGTCATGATGGGCGGTCTCCGATCGTGGACGACGCCGGTGCACCCGTGTGCGCCGGCGGAACGGAAACGGTCTCCTGGGCCCGGCGTATCGCCGCCAGGGCCGTTCGCGCGGTGGTCGGTGCGGCATGGCTGTGCCGGGGCAGTTCGACCGCCGCGACGCCGGTGTAGCCGATCCCGTCGAGGGCGGCCAGCGTCGCGGCGAGGTCGAGTCGCCCCGCTCCGAACTCCAGGTGCTCGTGGACACCCGGAAGCATGTCGTCCAGCTGGACGTTGACCAGCAGCCCGGCCGCGCGCCGGACGCACTGCGCGGCGTCCACCGGCTCCACGGCCACGCAGTGCCCGACGTCGAGGGTGATGCCGAGGGCGTCGGGATCGCCGAGCTCGCGGCGCAGGTCGAGGGCCTGGTCGAGGTGCTGGACGACCATGCCGGGCTCGGGCTCCAGGCCGAGCCGCACGGTGCGGTGCTGCGCCTCGGCCAGGACCGGGCCGAGGTGCTGGACCAGCCGTGCGCGGTTGGTCCGTCCGTCCACCCCGGGCTCGCTCACGCCGGACCAGAAGGACACGCAGTCGGCGCCGAGCGACTCGGCGATCCGGACGGCGCGGAGCAGGAAGTCGATCCTCGGCGCGGCGTCCCCGGACACCAGCGTGGGGTGGTGCTTGCGGTACGGGTCGAGCAGGAAGCGCGCGCCGGTCTCGACCACGCAGCGCAGGCCCGCGGCGGAGAGCAGCGCCGCCAGCCGGTCGGTCTCCCGGGCCAGGTCCGGGCCGAAGGGATCGAGGTGGTGGTGGTCGAGGGTGAGGGCGACCGAGGTGTAGCCCAGGTCGGCGATGACCCGGATCGCGTCGGCGAGCCGGTGGTTGGCGAAGCCGTTGGTGCCGTACCCGACGGCGATCGCGCTCATGTCGGGCTCCTGCGGGCGGACAGCCGGCGGGCCAGCGGAAGGGCGCCCAGCACCAGCGCGGCGGCCGGCAGCGAGCCCAGCCGTGCGGCCAGCCCGGCCTGCAGCGGCACCATGCCGTGGATCCCGGCCACCGTCGCGGTCCGGACCGCCGCCGCCGTGCCGTCAGCGGTGCCGCCTGCCGTGCCGTCAGCGGCCGGTGCGGTGGACCGCGCCGGGCCGGCGGCGAGCTGGGCGGGGCCGGTGGCGGCCGCGTACCCCAGCGCGCACAGCGCCCCGGCCGTGCGGTGCCGGGCCGAGGCGGCCCGGCCCGTGCCGGTCAGCAGGGCGGTGACCGCGGTGGCGGCCACCGCCAGCCGGGCGTCGGCGGAGCGGCCGCCGTGGACCTCGCCGCGGGACAGCGCGGTCACGCCCAGGGTGTGGGTGGCCAGCGCCAGCGCCGGGACGCCGGCCGCCCGCCAGTGCCCGGATCCGGCGCCGAGCAGGACGTCCAGGCCGCGGCAGGCCGCCATGCCCAGCGGGGCGGCGGGGGTCGGCTTCAGCACGGTGTCGTACGCCCACACCGCGGCGGTGAGCGGAACGGCGATGCGCAGCGCGTCGGCCCCGCCCGCGAGACCGGCCAGGGCCAGCCCGGTGGCGCCGAGTCCGGCCGCCGCGGCGAGCGCGGCCCCGGGCGCGATCCGACCGGACGGGACGGGGCGCTCGGGGCGCTCCAGCGCGTCGACCGCCCGGTCCGCCCAGTCGTTCAGCGCCATCCCCGACCAGTACAGGGCGACGGAGGCGAGCGGCAGGGCCAGCCGTCGGCCGCGCAGCGGACGGCCCGCCGCGACCGCGCCGGCCACGGTGTCCCCGAGGACGGTGAGCGCCGCCGGTGCCCGGACCAGGTCGAGCCACGGACGCAGGGCGACCCTCATCGGGCCACCTCGATCCGTCGCACCCAGGACACCAGGTCCTGTTCCTGCTGGGCGAGCCGGTGCTCGTCGCTGCCGAGCGGGTCCTTGAAGAAGAAGGCCAGTGCGCCGAGCGGCCCGGCCTCCCCGGCCGCGTGCGCACCGGCGACCAGCCGGGCGAGGTCGAGGACCAGCGGCGCGGCGAGCGCCGAGTCGTAGCCGTCCCAGCTGAGTTGCAGGCTCATCGAGGTGCCGAGGAAGCCCTCGAAGGAGACGTGGTCCCAGGCGACCTTGCGTTCGCCGAGGTCGGGGACGTGGTCGATGTGCAGCGGGGCGGTGACCTCCCCGCCGAGCAGCGCGGCCAGCCCGCGGGTCTTGGACTCCAGCTTGCCCTGCGCGCGGCCCGCCACCCCGAGGTTGGCGCCGTCCCCGCCGCCGAGCAGATTGGTCCCCGACCAGGAGCGCACCCGCAGCCCGCGGGCGAGGAACATCGGTGCCAGCACGCTGCGCAGCAGGGTCTCGCCGGTCTTGCCGTCGCAGCCCGCGTACGGCAGGCCGTGCCGGTCGGCCAGTTGGGTGACCGCCGGGATGCGCAGGCCGGGCGACGGGGTGAAGTCGACGTACGGGCAGCCGGCCGAGAACGCGGCGTACGCGGAGAGGGCGGCCGGGCCGAGCACCCGGCGCCCCTCCTGGGCGAGGGCGCGGTCGAGGGCGGCCAGGTCGGCGTGCTCGGGCAGCGGCCGGAGCGGGGGCTCGGTGGAGGAGACGTTGACCACCACGACCCGCTCCAGGCCGTGGGAGCGCCGGAAGCCCGCGAGGTCGGCGGCGAGCCGGTCCGCGGCCTCGGCCTGGGTGGCCGGGGCGTCGTCGTCCGGGTCGTGGCCGCGGCGGATCTCCCGGTCGGCGGCCGCGAGTTCCTCTGCGACCGCCGACGGGAGCCGGCCGGGCAGCACACCCGCGGCGGCGAGCTCCTCGGCCCGCTTGCCCAGCGGGGTGGAAACGAGGTCGTGGCCGCCGGTGACCAGCTCGGACCAGCCGGGGAAGACGCCCGGATCGAGGTCGAGCCGCTCGCTGACGCTGCCGGTCGCGGGGACGAGCCCGGCCCGCAACGCGGCGAGGCCGCAGACGGCCGTGGTGGCCACCGACCCCCTGCCGCCGACCAGCCAAAGTCCGGTCCTGCCTGCCATGGTGCGACTGCCTTTCGGTGAGGAGGGATGACGTCCTACGAGCGGTCCCAGCCCGCCCAGCGCCAGAGCCGGCCGGTGCCCCGCCGGGACTCCACGCCGTGGTCGGTCATCTCGAACTCGCCGAAGTCCAGGATCAGCAGCGCGTCGTCGCCCGGCGCGAAGCCGACGTCGATCGGCCGGTGCAGTTCGGGACCGGACGGCAGGCCCCGGGTGGACCAGTCGGTCGGGTCGACCAGCAGCAGGTCGCGCCCGAGCTGGGGGCCGCCCGGCGGCAGGGTCATCGGCGCCTCGTCCCCGAACAGCGTGACCACCAGTTGCCCGGCCAGCGGGGAGCGCGGGGGCGCCACGGCGAACTTGGTGGCCGCGACGTGCGACTCGAAGTCGAGCACCGGGCGCTCGGGCGGCGGGAGTTCGCCGTGGTTGGCCAGCAGGAAGGTCGGCTGCGGGCCGCGGGTGGGCTTGAACGCGGGGTCCGTCACCGGGATGCCGCCGATGAAGTCCGGCCAGCCGTACCAGGCGCCCTCGCGCACCTCGAACAGCAGGTCGGGGGCGTTGCCGATCGGCCGGCTGCCGCGGTCGTCGGCGCCCTGGTCGACCGCCAGCAGCCGGCCGTCCGGCAGGAAGCCCAGGCCGAAGGCGTTGCGCATCCCCCAGGCCACCAGCTCCAGGTTGCCGCCGTCGAGGTCGCAGCGCAGCACGGCCGCGCTGCACGGCAGTCCGGCCGGTATCCGCTGCCCCGCCCGGGTCGCGGTGCCGAACGGGACGAACGCGCCGGTGGTGGTCCGGGCGCCGGGCCGGCCGGCCAGCGGGTCGTCCGTGGTCACGTTGAAGCCGGTGAGCTCGATGTCGAGGCCGGGGATGTCGTACGAGTGCGGAAGCCGTCCCAGCCAGCCGAGTTCGTAGGCGTCCAGCCCGATGATCCCCAGGTTGGACATCGCGCCCTGGGCGAAGTACAGCTTCCCGTCCCGGCCGGCCACGGCCATGTCGATGTGGTAGTTGCCGGGCCCCGGCATGCCGTCGACGATGACGGCCCGCTGCCCGTCCGGGCCGATCCGGACGATCCGGCCGGCCCCGCCCTCGGAGACGTACAGGTGGTCCTGGTGCCAGAGCAGTCCGGTCACCGGGGCGGCCAGGCCGTCGGCGAGCAGGGTGCGTGACGAGGTGTCGGTTCCCGGGTCCAGACGCCAGATCCGGCCGCCGGGGGCGGCGCCCCCGAAGGGCAGTCCGGACTCGGCCAGGTATATCCGGCCCGCGTCGTCGAAGGTGAGGCTGGTCGGGAAGTCCAGCCTGTCGGCCAGTACGGTGGGTGATTGCGCCACGATTCCTCCACGGTCGTGCCCACAGAAGATCCGCCGCCCCGGTGAGGTCGGCGACGGGTCGATGTGTAGCAGCGTCCACGAAGCATGGTCAAGAACCGCCCGGGCGCTCGCCGACGGCCGTGGGTTCATCGGCACGGTCGGGAAATGCGCAGGTCGGGCGGTATGTGAAGGCCGTGGAAGGAAGTCCGGATCGGGGTCGTGGGGCCTGCTGGGCACCGCACGACGCGAGAAGTCCCGGGCGCTCCGGCCTACCGGTGACGGGCCTCGCGCGGTTGCCGTCCCGGCGGGGAGCGGAGTCCGGACAGCCGGCCTCGCAGTCACTCCCGGTAGTTTTCGGCGGGCCCCCTTCCCTGCTGCGGTCGGAGCCGACGGTCGCCGGGGAGGGCGTCCACTC
>NZ_JBHXTL010000176.1:0-16032 GCF_042677365.1 Kitasatospora sp. NPDC127116 | reverse complement strand
GACGCGGGCGGCGCCCCGGGGCCTCCCCCGAGCTTCCCCGGGGGCCCGGCCGGGAGCGGCACCGGTCCGGGCCGCCCCCTCGACTGCCCCGGCGAGCCGGGCGTATGCGCCGCCGGCCGGGCCGAGGTCCACGACGCGCCGCAGAACCGGGCCGCGCCCCGGGTGGCGGGGCGCCTCCCCGGTCAGAGACCGCCGCCGCAGCCCCCTCCGCAGCCGCCCCCGCAGGACGCGCCGCCGCAGCCCCCGCCCAGGCCCACGCCGCCGCTGCCGCCGCTGTGGGAGGTGGTGGTGCTCCTCGCGGCCGCGGCCCGGGCGAGGGCGTTCGAGCGGGCGCGGGCCGCCTCCCGGCAGATCCGCAGGTCGTGGCCGACGGGCAGGGCCGACAGCCCGCCCAGGGCCACCGTCGCCGGCCCCTGCCCGCGGCGCTCGGCCGTCCGGGCGTCGGCGAGCACGCGGGAGCCGAGCGCGGTCAGCGGGCGCAGCGGGCGCACGGGCGGCCGTACCCGGTGGTTGACCCACAGGGCGGCCGCGAACAGCGCGGTGAAGCCCACCGGCGGCAGGAGCCAGTTCTCGTGCCGTGCGAGCGTCCACACCAGGGCGGCCGCGCCCGCCGCGGCCACCGCGAGGAGCACCACGGGCATCCACCCGTAGGCCTTGCGCACCCGCTCGACCAGTTCCTCGTCGTCGAGCAGACCCGAGGCCGCCAGCCGCTTGCGCAACGCCTTCGCCTCCGGCGACCAGTCCACCGACGCGATCAGCTTCCCGATGTCGCCGGTGCGGGTGAACCTCAGCGAGCGCACGGCCACCGCCTCGAACCCGTCCCCGGCCCCGTCCGTGGCCCCGTCCCCGGTCGTGGCTGCCGTGGTCAGCGTGACGTCACCGGAGCGGGCGGCGACGATCCGGCCCCTGTCGTACATCTCCGCGAGTGTCAGCTCCGCCAGGTTCCCGTCCAGGCAGGCGAGTTCCTCCCGGTCGAGGTCGAAGTCCCGGCCCGTCGCGAGCCGTTCGGCCCGGTTCAGCTCGCGCAGCGCGCGGCGGCAGTGCACCCCGGCCGCGGCCAGGGCCGCCCCTGCTGCCGCCAGAAGGACCAGGACCACCCACATGACGCCCCCTCTCCCCACAGGTCGGCCCAGTGTGGGCGCGTCAGGGCCGGGCGGCAAGTCCCGGGCCCGGCAGGGGCCGTGGGATGTACCGGGCGCTGCACCGCCGGGGGCCGGACGGCGGGCCGCCCGGCCCCCGGTGCCGTCACGCACTGACAGGCGACCGGGCGACGGGGGCATTGACGCAGCCGTCCGCACACGCGGTGCCGTGGACGCCGTGGCCGGCGTGCGGGTCGGCGGCGGCGGACAGGGCGGGGACGTCTCGGCGGAGCGGGCGGCTTCCCTGCGGGGGCGGTCCCGGAAGGCGCCGGGGTAATGTCACGGGCCGACGGGGCGAACAGGGAGTGGGCGCCGCGGACCTGCCCAAGTCCGCGCCGGTACGGGCCGGAGGGGCGGGGCCAGTGGTCGGCGAGGGAGCGTGCGGCGACGCGGGCGACGGCTGCGTGGACGGGGGTGGGGCCGGAGACGAGTTCCAGCAGGCGCGGGGTGGTGGCGGGGACGGTGAGCAGGTGGGCGAGGACGGCGGCGGCGTCGGGGCGGTCGATCTCGCCGGGGCCGGTGTGTGCGGCGAGGTGGACCAGGCCGGTGCCGGGCCCGTCGTGGAACCAGGCGGGGCGCACCACGGTGCTGTCGAGGTCCGGGCGGGAGAGCTGGCCTGGTAGGCGCGGCCCTTGGCGCGCAGGAAGGTCTCCACGAGGGGGTCGGCCGGGTAGTGCGCGGCCGGGTCGGAGCCCATGGCCGACAGGAGGACGAAGCGGCGTGCCCCGGCGTGGTGGGCGGCGCCCTGTTCGGGGCGCCGGATGATCCCGGACACCCGCAGGCCCCGGCCTGTGAGCAGACGGGTGGTCAGGAGTGCGACCCTGCCGTGGCCGCCTGCGATGACTACCGGCATGCGGGCACCTTACGGTCCGGGTGCCCGCCGGCGGGCCCCGCCGTGCGGGTGGGGCGCGGCGGGGCCCGGGGTCGCGGTCAGAGGTCGTGGTCGGGGCCCGGTCAGACGGCGACGAAGCGGCGGTGGCCGTCGGCGGCGAGGACGCGGCCGAAGCGCATGCCGGGGAAGTGGGCGGCGACGAGGAGGTCGTCGGTGTCGGCGGCCCGGTCGGCGATGCGGTTGCGCGCGGCGGAGGCGGCGGCGGGGTCGATGTCCCAGACGACCTGCCAGTCGCGTTCGGCGAGTTGGACGACGGAGTGGACGACGTCGCCGAGCAGCAGGGCGCGTCGGCCGCCGGAGGAGAGCACGTAGACGGTGGTGCCGGGGGTGTGGCCGGGGGTGTGGAGGGCGTCGATGCCGGGGGCGAGGGTGGTGTCGGCGTCGAAGAGTTCGAGTTGTGCCTCGACGGGGGCGAGTTTGGCGACGGCCTCGGGGGTCGCCGCGTCGCCGGTGACGAAGTGCTGCCAGTCGGCGCGGTGGGCGCGGTAGGTGGCGTTGGGGAAGACGGGCCGGCCGTCGACGGCGGCCCAGCCGACGTGGTCGAAGTGGAGGTGGGTGAACAGGACGTCGGTGATGTCGGCGGGGGTGGCGCCGTGGGCGGCGAGGGAGTCGAGGAGTGCGCCGCCGCGGTACTTGCCGTCGTCGTGGGGGCCGACTCCGGCGTCGACGAGGACGGTGCGCTGCCCGCTGCGTACGAGGAAGCCGCCCAGGGGCAGGGTGAGGGTGCCGTCGGGTTCGAGGTGGTGGCGGTGGCAGGCCCAGGGGTCGTCGGTGCCGGGGCGGGTGAGGATGTCGGCGGCCCGTTCGCTGCCGGTTCCGTCGGTGATCGCCTGGACGTCGATGTCGCCGATCCTCATGTGTGTGCCCTCCTGTGGCCGGCTGTCGGTGTGCCCGTGGCGGACCGGGGTCCGTTCGTGGGCTGTCGACGGCAACCTTCCCGGGCGGTACGGGATTCCCGTGGGCGGCGCGCGGGGGGCGGGCCCCGCCGTCCCCTTGCCCGGGGGGACGGCGGGGCCTTCCTGCCACCCTGCGCCAGGTGGTCGGTGGGCTCTCGTCAGACGGTGGCGAGGGCGGGGGCCGGCACGGCGGCCGCACCAGCGGCGGGCGCGGCGGCGGCGGGCGCGGCGGCGGTGGCGGGCCGGGTGAGGCAGTCGTCGGTGAAGGCGAGGGCGCGCAGGTGGTAGGGGCGGGCGGCGTGGCCCAGGGAGAGGTTGTGGCCGGCGCCGTGGGCGGTGACCAGGTGGGCCAGGCCGGTGGGGAAGGCGGCGGTCAGGGCGGTGCGGGAGGCCTCGTCCAGGCGCCACCAGTGTTCGTGTTCGGCGAGGGTCAGGCGCACGGGGACGCGTACGCGGGCGGCGAGGGCGCTGTAGCGGGCGGGCCAGGTGGCCAGTTCGCGGGATTCGAGGGCGGGGACGGGGGTGAGCAGGGTGCGGGCGGCGTGGAAGGTGCCGGGCGGGTAGAGGTTGAGGGGGCCCCAGTTGAGGCGGCCGCCGCCGGCGAGGTCGTCGGGGCGGTCCCAGGCGCCGGGGGCGTAGTGCTGGGCGAGGCCGGAGATGTCGCAGCCGAGCAGGGGCAGGCGGGGGTCGTCGGGCCAGTGGGCGGCGAGTTGGAGGGCGATCTTGCCGCCGAAGGAGTGGGCGAGGAGTTGGACGCCGGCGCCGGTGTCGTGGGCGCGGGCGTAGTCGGTGAGGGCGGCGTGGAGGGTGGCGGCCTGGTCGGCGATGAGCTGGCCGGCCGGCAGGCGGTGGGCGGAGGCGCCGTGGCCGGGGCGGTCGACGGCGAGGACGGTGTAGCCGAGGTCGGCGGCGAGGTTGAGCAGGCTGGTGTCGGGGTGGGCGGGGCCGGCGAAGTAGGCGGCGCGCATGCCGCGGCCGTGGACGGCGAGGAGGACGGCTTTGGGGGCGCGGTCCTCGGGTTCGGCGACCAGGGCGGACAGCGGGATGCCGGCGGCGTCCAGGACCAGGGAGCGGGTGCGCAGGTCGGTTCTCACGCGGCGACTCCGGTGCGGGCGTTGTCGAGGTCGGCGAGCCAGCCGGTGAGGTCGGGGTTGCGCATGAGGGAGGTGCCGATGAGCAGTGCGGCGTAGCCGGCGTCCAGGAGGCGGGCGGCGTCGGCGGGGTCGGTGATGGCGGAGGCGGAGACGGGGGCGCGGCAGCCGGCCGCGCGCAGGGCGGGCAGCAGGCGCAGGCTGCGGCCGAGGTCGCCGCGGTCGCGTTCGCGGGTGCGGATGTCCTTGTTGTTGACGGCGACGACGCAGTCGGCGATGCGGGGCAGGGCGTCGAGTTCGCGTTCGTCGGTGATCTCGACGAAGGGGGTCAGGCCGAGGTCGAGGGCGCTGGTGACCAGGCGGGCGAGGGAGGTGGCGGGCAGCAGGGCGGCGGTGAGCAGGACGGCGGAGGCACCGAGTGCGCGGGCGGCTTCGAGTTGGGCGGGGCGGGTGAGGAAGTCCTTCTGCAGGACGGGCAGTTCGGTGGCGGCGGTGACTTCGCGCAGCAGGCGGGGGGTGCCGCCGAACCAGCGGCCGGTGACGACGGACAGGCAGGGGGCGCCGGCCTGTTCGTAGCGGGTGACGAGGTCGGTGACGGTGCGCGGGCCCAGGAGGTCGGTGCCGTGGGGGTCGCGGAGTTTGACTTCCATGACCAGGGGGCGGGCGGCGGTGAGCAGCGCGTCGATGAAGCTCGGGCTCATGCGGTCGTCTCCTGGAGGCGCGGGTGCCAGGCGCGGGTGAGGGCGGTGACGTTCTCGTGGGTGAAGCGGCCGGTGCGGTCGCGGGCGGCGGAGTCGATGTCGGCGCCGGCGTAGAGGGGGTGGTCGGTGATGGTGCGGTAGGTGTCGCGGTTGGTGGTGCTGAGGCCGCCGGCGAGGAGGAAGGGGATGGTGAGGCGGGGCAGCAGGGCGTGGACGTGGGCGGGGTCCAGGGGTTGGCCGGTGGAGCCGACGCGGCCGTCGTCGGTGACGGTGTCGAGGAGGAACAGGTCGCAGCCGGCGCGGGCGAAGGCGCCGGTGAAGGCGCGTTCGAGGCAGCGTCCTCGGGAGAGGTGGAGGACTTTGACGAGGACGGCGTAGGGCAGGTGTTCGCGCAGTTCGGCGACGAGGGCGGGGCTCTGGTAGGCGTGGAGCTGGATCCAGCGGATGCCGGTGGCGCGGGCGAGGGCGGCGAGGGTGGGGGCGTGGTCGAGGAAGGTGACCAGGACGGGTTCCAGGCCCAGGCGGATGGCGGTGGCGGCGAGGTCGGCGAGGCGGTCGGCCTCGAGTTCGGCGGGGCCGCCGGGGATGCCGTGCCACAGGCCGACCAGGGTGGGGCCGGTGTCGGCGAGGAGGGTGAGGTCGGCGCGGGTGCGGGCGCCGCAGACTTTGAGGTGGCCGCTGCGGGTGGGGGCGAGCGGGGCGGCGGGGGCGTGCGGGGCGGCGGGGGCGGTCATTTGCCGAGTCCGAGCATGGCGGCGATGCGGTTGTACTGGATCTCGTTGCTGCCGGAGTAGATGGTGCCGGCGACGGCGTTGCGCACGTCCTTCTCCAGTCCGTATTCGGACATGTAGCCGTTGCCGCCGAAGACCTGGACGGCGGCCAGGGAGGTGGCGAGGTTGGATTCGCTGGTGAGGAGTTTGGCGATGGCCATGTCGACGGTGACGTTGTCGCCGGCTTCCAGTCGCTGGGCGGTGTCGTACAGCCACTTGCGGGCGGTTTCCAGGCGGATCTTGGTGTCGACGATCTTGTTGGCGACGGACTGGTAGGAGCCGATGGGTTTGCCGAAGGACATGCGGGTCTTGGCGTAGTCGAGGCAGCGGGCGAGGCGGTGCTGCATCTCGCCGGTGTTGACGATGAAGGTGTAGAGGATCTCGCGTTTCATGACGTGGTCGAGGACGAGGAAGCCGCCGCCGACGCGGCCCAGGACGCGGTCGGCGCCGACGCGGACGTCGTCGAGGTAGAGCTCGGAGAGGGGGGAGGTGCGCAGGCCCATCTTCTTGACGGGGTTTCCGGTGGTGAGGCCGGGGGTGTCGGCGTCGACGAGGAAGGCGGTGACGCCGAGGGCTCCGCCCTGGGGGTGGGTGCGGGCGTAGACGACGACGACGTCGGCGACGGGGCCGTTGGAGACGAAGGTCTTGGAGCCGTTGAGGACGAAGTGGTCGCCGTCGCGTACGGCGCGGGTGCGCATCTGCATGGCGTCGGAGCCGGATTCGGACTCGGTGATGGCGTGGGCGCCGATGGCGTCGCCGGAGGCGATGCGGGGCAGGTAGGCGTCCTTGAGGGCGGGTGAGCCGAAGGCCTGGAGGGGGACGCCGGTGGAGGCCATGGAGGTGGTGACGGAGAAGTTGAGGCCGCCGTCGCGGCAGGTCTGGCCGAGGCCTTCGAGGACGTACATGGTGGTGAGCAGGGACTGGCCCAGGCCGCCGTGGCGTTCGTCGAAGGGCAGGGAGAGGATGCCGGTCTTCTGGATCAGGCGCCACTTGTCGTGGGAGAAGGCGGCCTGTTCGTCGCCTTCGATGTGGCCGGCGCTGAGGTCGTCGCCGAAGCGGGCCAGGCCCTCGCGCAGGGCCGTCTGGTCGGCGTTCCAGCGGATCATCGGGGGTGCCGCCTTCCTCCCGGGCCGTCGGGGCCCGGGGTGGCAGGCCGGCGCCCGGTGGCGCCGGCTGACGTCGGTTCCAGGGCCCGTGCGGGGGCCCTGGCCCCCGGGCGGTGGGTGGGGGCGGCGGGCCCCGGGTGGGGCGCGGGGTGCCTGGCGGGGGTGCCTGGCCGCGGGTGCCTGGCGGGGTGGCTAGTAGGCGGAGGAGGAGTGGGCGTCGAGCTGGTGGACCTCGTCGCCGCGCAGGGCCGGGGAGAAGACGCAGACCAGGCGCAGGTCCTCGTGGGGGCCGGCGACCAGGTAGTGGGCGTCGTGCTCGTCGAGGGCGTAGAGGCGTCCGGGGGTGATGGGGTGGGAGTTGCCGTCCATGTCGATGACCTCGCCGGAGCCGGCGATGCAGTAGCAGGCCTCCAGGTGGTTGCGGTACTCCAGGCGGGACTTGGTGCCGGCGTTGACGATGGTGTCGGTGAGGCTGTAGCCGAGGTTGTCGCTCTCGACGAGGAAGCGGCGGGACAGGCCGTTGCCCCACTCGACGGTCTTCACGTCGGCCAGGTCGCGGATCAGCATGCGGGTTGTTCCTCTCGGGTGGTGGTGCCGGGGGTGGTGGGGGTGTGCGTGGTGGCGCGGGGTCCGCCTCTTGCGTCCGGGTGAGGGGGGCGGGCGGGGCGGAGGTCGGTGAGGAAGGCGCGCAGTTCGGTGACGGCGTCCAGGCCGTGGGCGGCTGCGTGTTCCAGGCGGGCGACGGCGGCGGAGCCGACGATGGCGGCGTCGGCGCCGGTGGCGGTGACGGCGTCCAGGTCGGCGGCGGTCCTGACGCCGAAGCCGATGGCGACGGGGGTCGCGGGGGCGGCGGTGCGCAGGGTGGCGACGGTGGCGGCCAGGGCGCGGTGGCCGGTGGTGGGGGTGGTGCCGGAGCGGCCGTAGTGGGCGACGAGGTAGACGTAGGCGCCGGTGGCGTCGCGGGCGGCGGCGGCGAGGACGTCGGGGGCGGAGGCGGGGTAGCAGGTGGTGACCTGCGGGAGGCCTTCGTCGCGCAGGGCCTGCTGCCAGGCGGGGCGCAGGCGTGGGGGCAGGGCGTGGACGAGCAGGGCGCGGGCTCCGGCGGCGGTGGCGGCGCGCGCGGTGGCGGCGGGGTCGCGGTGGCGCAGGCTGTGGCTCCAGTCGGCGAGCAGGACGACCTTGAGGTGGCGCAGCCGGGGGGTGAGGTCGGTGAGGTCGGCGAGGACGGTGTCCCAGGTGGTGCCGGCGTGCAGGGCGCGGGTGGCGGAGCGGCGGATGACGGGGCCGTCGGTGGGCGAGTCGGGGAAGGGGACGGCGAGTTCGAGGACGTCGACGCGCTGCTCGTCGAGCATGAGGGCGAGGTCGGTGAGGCGGTCGGCGGGGTCGCCGGCGTTGAGGAACAGGGCGAGGCCGGGGCGGTCCTGGGGGAAGAGGGGTTCAGGCACGGGTGGCCTCCGGTCGGCGGGCCGCGGGGTCCGGGGCGGCGGTCCCGGCGGCCGGTGGCGCGGGTGCCGCCGGTGCCGCGGGTGGCGCCGGTGCCGCGGGGCGGGCGGGGCGGGCGGGTGCGGTGGCGAGGCGTTCGGCCAGGGCGCGGGGGGTGCCGTCGGCGAGGGCGTCCAGGGCGGCGTCGTAGGCGGTGTTCCAGTGGGTGTGGCGGCCGGAGGCCAGGGCGAGGGCGGCGGCGTTGAGGGCGATGGTGCGGGTGGCGGTGGTGCCGGCCTGTCCGGCGAGGGCGCGCAGGAAGTGGCCGGTGAGGTCGCCGGGGTGGGGGGCGAGGTCGGCGAGGGTGCCGGTGTCGGGGGCGACGCAGCCGGCGGGCAGGTGGACGGTGCCGGTGGGGGTGTGCAGGGTGTTGTCGGCGAAGGGCAGGAGTTCGTCGGCGCCGGTGCGGTTGTGGGCCAGCCACACGGTGCGGGCGGGCAGGCGGGCGGCCAGGGGGCGCAGGGCGTCGAGGGCGGCGGGGGTGGAGACGCCGGTGAGCTGGGCGGTGACGGGGACGGTGGCGAGCAGGGGGCCGAGGGTGTTGAGGAAGGCGCCGAAGGGTTTGAGGGTGAGCGGGTAGAGGGTGCGGGCCAGGCGGGTCAGGGGCGGCGGGTAGACGTGCGGGCCGGCGAAGGCGATGTTGTGGCGGGCGAGGTGGTCGGCGGTGGCGGCGTGGCCGGAGGTGAGGGTGATGCCCAGGCGCTCCAGGAGGTCGACGGAGCCGGCGGCGCTGGTGTAGGCGCGGGAGCCGGTCTTGACGACGGGGATGCCGATGGCGGCGGCGGTGAGGGCGGCGGCGGTGGAGAGGTTGAAGGTGGCCGGTCCGCCGCCGGTGCCGACGATGTTGACGCTGTGGGGGTGGGCGGGGCCGGGGTCGGGGGTGCGTTCGGTGAGCGAGGTGACCAGGGCGGCGAGGGTGTCCGGGTCGGGCAGGCGGGTGGTGAGGCCGGCCAGCAGGGCCGCCGCCTGGGCCCGGTCGGTGTCGGCCGGGCCCAGGGTGCGGTGTTCGAGCTGGTCCCACCACGAGTGCCAGGCCTCGGCGTCGACGGGGCGGGCGGCGAGGAGCGCGGTGAGGGCCGGGTGCACGGGTGTCAGCCGCCCACGGTGGCCGCGGCGGCGGTGGCGGCGGTGCGGCGTTCGGTGATGAAGGCGTCGATGGCGGCGACCGAGCGGAAGTTGTTGGGGTCGAGGTCGGTGTCGTCGACGGGCAGGGCGAAGTGGTCCTCGACCCAGGCGATGAGCTTGAGGACGCCGAGGCTGTCGATGACGCCGTCGGAGAGCAGGTCGTGGTCGTCGGCGAGCTGGTCGGGGGTGATGTCGGGCAGGAACTCCTCGATGAGGAACCGCTTGATCCGGTCGATGTTGCTCATGGCGGGCAACTCCCTTGCGTGGATGGGTTGTTGGCGTTCGGTGGTGCGGGGCGCGGGGTGCGGGGTTTCAGGGGGCGGGCAGGACGGCTTTGCGGTCGACCTTGCCGGTGGCGGTCTTGGGCAGGGGGGTGTCGTGGATGGCGAGTTTCTCGGGGACGGCGGCGCGCGGCAGGTTGCGGGCCAGGTGCTCGCGCAGGACGAGGCTGTTGAGGGTGGAGCCGGGGGTGCGCTGGACGGCGGCGTGCAGGCGTTTGCCGGTGAGCGGGTCGCTCGCGGCGGCGACGGCGGCCTCCCGCACGTCGGGGTGGGCGAGCAGGACGCGTTCGATCTCGGCGGTGTTGACGGCGACGCCGCGGACCTTGACCTGGAAGTCGGCGCGGCCGGTGAGGTGGATGCGGCCGCTGTCGTCGCGGGTGACGAGGTCGCCGGTGCGGAACCAGCGCCGTCCCTCGCCTGCGCCCTCGGGGCGGGTGGTGAAGCGTCCGGTGTCGCGGGAGCGGTCGAGGTAGCCGGCGGCCTGGAAGGGGGTGGAGACGTGGAGTTCGCCGCTGCCGGGGCCGGTGAGGGGGGTGCCGTCGGCGGTGGTGATGAGGGTGCGCACGCCGGGCAGGGGCTCGCCGATGGGCACGGGCAGGGCGGCCGCGGCGTCCAGGCGGTCCAGGCGGTGCAGGAAGCTGTCGTTGGTCTCGGTGCAGCCGTAGATGTTGTACAGGTGGGCGTTCGGCAGCAGGGCGGGCAGCGCGGCGAGCGTGCGGGCGTCGATGGCGTCGCCGGTGAACGCGGCGTGCTCGACGCTGTCCAGCACGGCGGCGGCGGGGCCGGCGGCCTGGACGAGCAGGGCGTAGGCCAGGGGGACGGCCTGCAGCACGTGGGGGCGGTGACGGGTCAGCAGGGTGAGCAGGTGGCGGGCGTTGAGGGCGTGGGCGGGGTCGATGAGCAGGCAGGTGCCGCCGGCGGCGAGGGTGGCCCACACGTCGAGCAGGGCGAGGTCGAAGTTGAGGGGCGCGTAGTTGGCGACGACGCGTCCGGGCCCGAGGTCGAAGGTGTCGTGGGCCCAGGCGGTGAAGCGGTCCACGGCCGACCGGGCGAGGGGGACGATCTTGGGCAGGTCGGTGGAGCCGGAGGTGGTGAGCATGAAGGAGGTGCCGGCCGCGAGGGTGGGCACCGGCGCGGGGTGGGGCAGGGCGGGCAGGGCGGGGGTGTCCTGGCCGAGGGGCGCGAGCAGGCGCCGGGCGCCGGCCTGGGCGAAGAGGGCGGCCAGCAGGGCGGGGGCGAGCTGCGGGGAGGGCAGCAGGAAGGGCCGGCGTTCCATCAGGCAGGCCAGCACCAGGGCGATCGCGCCGGGCGACTTGACGGCGTACAGGCCCACCGGCTCCCCCGGTGCCAGCCGCAGGGCCCTCAGGCGGGCGCGTTCGGCCTCGGCGGCCTCGGCGAGCTCGCCGTAGGTGACGGTGTGCTCGTGCCACAGCAGGGCCGGGGCGGTGGGGCGGGTGCGGGCGTGGGCGGTGAACGCGTCGGGCAGCGCCAGCGGCGCCGGCGGCGCGGGGGCCGCACCCGGGGCGCCCGTCGCGCTCGTCGCGGTCGTGCCGGTCGCGGGGTTCGTGCCGGTGGCGGTCGCGGGGTTCGTGCCGGTGGCGGTCGCGGGGTTCGTGGCGGTGGGGTTCGTGGTCACGGGGTTCACTCCCCCGCCGGTGCGATGCGTGCCCAGCCGGCCTTGACGGCGGTGCCGGTGGCGGTGGCGACGGTGAAGCGCACCACGGTGCCCCGGTCGTGGGGCTGCAGGGTCAGGCGCAGTTCGGTGCCGGGCACGGTGGGGGCGGCGAAGCGGGCGCCGAGGGCGGTGACGCGGGCGGGGTCGCCGTCGGCGTGCAGGTCGGTGATCCGTTCGGCGGCCAGGGCGACGAGGTGCATGCCGTGGGCGATGGCGGTGGGGAAGCCGGCCGCCCTGGCGGCGTCCTCGTCGAGGTGGATGGGGTTGAGGTCGCCGGAGGCGTGGGCGTAGGCGGTGGTGTCGGCGGCGCTCAGGACGTGGGTGGAGACGTGGCCGGTGCCGTCGGGGGCGGTGCCGGGGTGGGCGGCGGCGGGCAGGGCGCCGTGGGGTTCGGTGCGGGTGGCGCCCAGCAGGAGGGCGGCGGTGGCGAGGTCGGCGACGGGGGCGCCGGTGGCGGCGTCGGTGAGGCGGGTGGTCAGGGCCAGGCGGGTGCCGCGGGCCTCGCGGCGCACCGCGGTGACCTCGACGGCGATGTCGAGGTCGCCCGGGGCGAGGGGGGCGTGGGTGCGGATCTCCTGGGCGAGGTGGACCACGCCGGTGAAGCCCGGGTCGCCGGCGGTCAGGGCGGTGACGGTGTGCTGGGCGAGGGCGTGGGCGGCGACGAAGGGGTGTGCGGGGCTGGCCCCCTCGCGCCGCGGGGCGCCCAGGTGGGCGCGGGCGGCGGCGCGGTAGGCCGTCAGGTCCTGCGCGCTGATGTGCAGGCGGGTGCGCGGGACGGGTCCCGGCGCGGCGGTGGTCGCGGCGGGGGCGGGGGCGGTCGTGGGCGGGGTCATAGCGGGGTCACCACCAGGGTCGTGTTGTGGCCGCCGAAGCCGAACGAGTTGGACAGGGCCGCGCCGGCGCGGATCGGGCGCGGCGCGGTGTGCACGACGTCGAGGTCCAGGCCCTCTTCGGTCTTCTCGTGGTTGGCGGTGGGAGGGACGGTGCGCTCGTTCATGGCCCCGATGGCGGCGATCAGCTCGACGGCTCCGGCGGCGCCGATCAGGTGGCCGATGGCGCCCTTGGTGGAGGTGACCGGCACGCCGTGGGGGCCGAACACGGCGCGCAGGGCGGCGGCCTCGGCCCGGTCGTTGTGCACGGTGGAGGTGCCGTGGGCGTTGACGTGGGCGATGTCGCCGGGGGCCAGGCCCGCGTCGGCGAGGGCGGCGCGCATCGCGGCGACGGCGCCGGCGCCGTCGGGGCGCGGGTTGGACAGGTGGTAGGCGTCCGCGCTGGCCCCGTACCCGGCGAGCAGCGCGTAGGGGGTGCGGCGGCGGGCGCGGGCGTCGTCCAGGCGTTCCAGGACGAGGAAGCCGGCGCCCTCGCCCATCACGAAGCCGTCGCGGTCGGCGTCGAAGGGCCGTGAGGCGCGGGCGGGTTCGTCGTTGCGCAGGGAGTGCGCGCCGAGGTTGCCGAACGCGGCCAGGGTGACGGGGGTCAAGGTGGCCTCGCAGCCGCCGGCGATCACCACGTCCGCGCGTCCGCTTTCCAGCAGCAGTGCCGCGTGGCCGATCGCGTCCGCGCTGGAGGCGCAGGTGGTGGCGATGGTCAGTGCCGGGCCGCTCCAGTGCAGGCGCATCGCGATCTGGGCGGCGGCGGCGTTGGGCATGGTGACCAGCGGCATCAGCGGGGAGACGCGCAGCGGGCCGTGCTGGGTGTACAGCGCGGACTCGCGGTCGCTGGTGGTGCGTCCGCCCACGGCGGTGCCGACCACGATGGCGCTGCGCCCGGGTTCGGGCTCGGGGTGGCCGGCGTCGGCGTGGGCGGCCAGGGCGGCGAGGGTGCCGTAGCGGGCGAAGGGGTCCAGGCGGCGGGCGTCCTTGGCGGGCAGGTGCGCGGTGTCGGGCAGGTCGGTGACGCGGCAGCCCAGGCGCACCCGGTGGCGGGCCAGGGCGGGGTCGGTCAGGGCGGTGGCGGTGGAGCGGCCGGAGGCGACGGTGCGCCACAGGTCCTGGACGCCGTGGCCGGCGGGGCTGACGACGCCGAGGCCGGTGACGGCGATCGGCGGCCGGTGGTGGGGGGCCATGGCTTCGTCTCCTTCGCGCTGCACGCGGGCGGCCCGGCGGTGGGAAAAAGAGGGGGTGAGGGGGTGGGGGCGGGTCAGATCAGGCCGGTCTGGGCGGCGGCGGTCAGGAACGCCTCGGCGGCGAAGTCGATGTCGGCGGCGGTGTGGCGGGCGGTGACCGCGATGCGCAGCCGGGCGAGGTCGTTGGGGACGGCGGGGGTGACGACGGGCAGGCCGATGACGCCGGCCTTGCGGCAGGCGGTGGCGTAGTCGTAGGCGGCGTCGTCGCTGCCGGCGATGACGGGCAGGACGGCGGTGGTGGAGTGCATGGTGGAGATGCCGGCGTCGTTGAGGCGCTGGCGCAGGCGCCGGGCCTGGGTCTGGGTGTGGGTGACGCGTTCGGGTTCGCGGCGCAGGATGCGCAGGGATTCCAGGGCGGCGCCGGTCTGGGCGGGGCCGAGGGCGGCGGAGAACAGGAACGGGCGGGCGGCGTAGCGCAGGTGGCCGATGAGGTCGTGGCTGCCGGCGACCCAGCCGCCCATGGAGGGGATGGCCTTGGAGAGGGTGCCGAGTTTGACGTCGACGCGGACCTTGTGGTCGAAGTGTTCCTCGATGCCGCCGCCGGTGGCGCCGATGACGCCCAGGGCGTGGGCCTCGTCGACCATGAGCAGGGCGTCGTAGCGGTCGCAGACCTCGCGCAGTTCGGGCAGCGGGGCGATGTCGCCGTCCATGGAGTAGACGCTGTCGACGATGACCAGGCGCACGCCGGTGGGGGCGGCGGCCTTGAGGCGGCGCTCGAGGTGGTCGACGTCGTTGTGGCGGAAGCGGGTGACGGTGGCGCCGGACAGGCGGCAGCCGTCGACGATGGAGGCGTGGTCGTACTTGTCGATCAGGACGGTGTCGCCGGCGCCGACCAGGGCGCCGACGGTGCCGACGTTGGCGGCGTAGCCGGAGCCGAAGACCAGGGCGCGTTCGCGGCGGGCGAAGCGGGCGACCTCGGCCTCCAGTTCCTCGTGCAGGGGGATGGTGCCGGCCAGGGCCCGTACGCCGTGGTTGCCGGTGCCGTAGACGTCGACGGCGGCCTTGGCGGCGGCCACGACGCGTTCGTCGCCGGCCAGGCCGAGGTAGCTGTAGCCGGACATCATGAGCAGGCGCTCGCCGTCGAGGTCGCAGTAGGCGCTGTCGCGTTCCATGGTGTAGGCGACGAAGCTGTTGCGCCGGGAGGGGTCGGACTCCAGTGCGGCCACGCGGGCGTTGGTTGCGGCGAGCTTCGGCTCCAGGCGGTTCCATGCTCCGGTGGCGTTCACGGGCGTTTCTCCTTCACGGCGTCACGGTTTTCACGGCTTTCGCGGGCATTCGGCTTCCCGTCCGCGGGGGCGGGGGCCCGGGGTGGCTGCGGGGGTGTTTTCTCGAAGCCTTCACGCGGGGTGCTCAAGGATGGCTACATTTCTACGGCAGGATGCGCAAGGCGTCCGCAATAGCCGCTTTCCTGGCCTGCGGGAACGCTCTGACGTGCAGAAACCTTGCGTCCACGACGCATTGACCGGCCGGTGGGTATGTTTTCCGGGCCGGTGTTGACACCGCGCGATGCGGCGAATGTATGGTCGAAATCCGCTGAAACCGAACGGCTGGTCGGCGGTTTATTGTTCCGATCCGCGATTTCCCGCGCCGACGGCCGGAGACGGGCCGTCACTTCTGCTTTGACTCAAGGGGGTTGGAGCTCGTGTCGAATGGCTTCAGGGAAGACGGTCCGTCCGGCAGATCGGGGGCGCGCGCATGCTGATCCGCCTCACCGGTCTGGTGGCCGTCGAGCACCAGGACGGCGCCCCGCAGCACCTGTCCAGCGCCCAGGCCCAGGTGGCGTTCGCCCGCCTGGTGCTGGAGCGTTCCAGCGGCACCAGCCGCGACCAGCTGGCCGACACCATCTGGCCCGACGGCCTGCCCGACACGTGGGCCTCCGCGCTGCGCAGCGTGGTCTCCCGGGTGCGGGCCTTCGTCACCGCGCCGGGTCAGGGCCCGGGTGCGACCCCGTTGATCGCCCAGGGCGGGCGGTACGTGCTGCGGCTGCCCGCGGACGCGGCCGTGGACCTGGAGGCGGCGGCCTCGGCGGTGGGCGAGGCCGGCGAGGCGCTGGCGGCGGGCGGCCACGCGGTGGCCCAGCAGCTGGCCGCGGGGGCGCTGTCGAACCTGCGCGGGGCGTTCCTGCCCGACCACGAGGGCGAGTGGGCGCAGGGGGTGCGCGAGCACGTGGAGGAGTTGCGCATCGGTGCGCTGGAGACGGCGAGTCTGGCGGCCTCCGCGCTCGGCGAGGAGCACCACGCGCTGCGCTGGGCCGACGAGGCGGTGCGCCGGGCCCCGTTCCGCGAGAGCGCCTACCGCTGCCGGATGGAGGCGCTGGCCGCCGCCGGCAACCGGGCCGAGGCGCTGCGCTGCTACCAGCAGTTGCGTCAGGTGCTGGCGGAGGAGTTGGGCATCGACCCGGCCGCCGAGACCCAGGAGCTCTACCTCGCGCTGCTGCGCACTCCCGCCCCCGCGGCGCCCGCTCCGGCGGCGGTGCGGGCGGTGGACCCGGTGCTGATGGGGATCTTCGAGCCGCTGGCGCTGGCCCGCCTGGCCCGTCCGGTGCCCGCGCCGGTGCGCGCCGCCTGAGGCCCGCCCCTTCCCCTCCTTTTCCCTCCTTCTTCCCTCCGCCGCCCGCCGCCGCCCGGCGCTGTCCGGCCCGCCCGGCGCTGTCCGGTCCGTCCGGCGCGCCCGGCCCGCCCGGCGCTGTCCGCCGCCGTCCGGTCCGTCCGGCGCGCCCGGCCCGTGCGCCGTGTCCGCCGTGTTCCGC
>NZ_JBHXTL010000175.1:0-16057 GCF_042677365.1 Kitasatospora sp. NPDC127116 | reverse complement strand
GTTGGACGCGTGGTTGCGTCCGGTGCCGGCGGGGGTGGTCGGTGAGGTGTATGCGGCGGGGGCCGGTCTGGCGCACGGGTATGTGGGTCGGGCGGCGCTGACGGCGGAGCGGTTCGTGGCGAGTCCGTTGGGTGCGGCGGGCGAGCGGATGTACCGGACGGGTGACCTGGGGCGTTGGCGTGCCGACGGGGTGCTGGAGTATGTGGGGCGTGCGGACGACCAGGTGAAGATCCGGGGGTTCCGGGTCGAGCCGGGGGAGATCGCGGCGGTGCTGCAGGCGCACGAGGCGGTGGCCCAGGCCGCCGTGGTGGCGCGGGAGGACCGTCCTGGGGACAAGCGTCTGGTCGGCTATGTGGTGCCGGTCACCGGCCGGGAGATCGAGGTTGATGAGCTGAGGCGTTTCGCCACGGGGCGTCTGCCGCGGCACATGGTCCCCTCGGCGCTGGTGGTGCTGGAGGCGCTGCCGATCACGCCGAACGGCAAGCTGGACCAGCGCGCCCTGCCTGCACCCGCAGCCGTCACCGCCGAGCAGAACGGACGAGCCCCGCGCTCGGTGCAGGAGGAACTGCTCTGCGGCCTGTTTGCCGAGCTCCTCGGGGTGCCGTCAGTGAGCATCGATGACGACTTCTTCGCCCTGGGCGGCCACTCGCTCCTGGCAGCCCGGTTGATCAGCCGGATCCGCAGTACCTTCGATGCCGAGCTCGGGATCCGTGACCTGTTCGACGCCTCCACGGTGGTGGGTGTCGCGGAGAAGCTGAAGGACGGCCGTCCGGCGCGTCCGGCGCTGGTGGCGGGCGTGCGGCCGGAGGTGCTGCCGCTGTCGTTCGCCCAGCAGCGGTTGTGGTTCCTGGACCAGCTCGAAGGCGCCTCCGCGACCTACAACAGCCCGTTCGCGTTCCGCCTGCACGGCACGGTGGACGTGGAGGCTCTGCGCGGCGCGATCGGCGACGTCGTCGGCCGGCACGAGGCCCTGCGTACGGTCTATCCGACGGTCGACGGCCAGCCCCGCCAGCTGATTCTGCAGGTCGGCGACGCCCACGTCCCGTTCACGGTCGAGCCGTGCACGGAGGACGAGGTGGCGGAGCGGATCTCCGCCGAGGCGTTCGCCACCTTCGATCTCTCCGCCGAACTTCCGCTGCGGGTGGTGCTGTTCACCCTCGGCGAGGACGAATCGGTCCTGGTGCTGACCTTGCACCACATCGCCAGTGACGGTTGGTCCTCCGGTCCGCTCTGGTCGGGTATGGCCTCGGCCTACCAGGCTCGGCTGGCCGGTCTCACCCCGGAGTGGGAGCCGCTGGCCGTCCAGTACGCGGACTACGCACTGTGGCAGCACAACCAGCTCGGCGACGCCATGGACCAGCAGCTCGCCTACTGGGCGGAGGCGTTGAAGGGCTCGCCGCAGGAGCTGGCTCTGCCGTTCGACCGGCCCCGCCCCGCCGCCGCGTCGCATGACGGCGAGCTGTTGGAGTTCGGGCTGGACGCCGAACTGCACGCCGAGCTGGAGGGGTTGGCCCGGCGGCACGGTGTGACGCTGTTCATGGTGCTGCATGCCGCGTTGGCGGCTCTGCTGTCGCGTCTGGGCGCCGGCACGGACGTCCCGATCGGGACGGTGGTGGCGGGGCGTTCGGACCAGGCGTTGGACGACGTGGTCGGGTTCTTCGTGAACACGCTGGTGCTGCGGACGGATGTGTCGGGTGAGCCGACCTTCGGCGAGCTGTTGGGCCGGGTCCGTGACGCGGATCTGGCGGCGTTCACGAACCAGGACGTGCCGTTCGAGCGGCTGGTGGAGGAGCTGAACCCGGTGCGTTCGCTGGGCCGGCACCCGCTGTTCCAGGTGATGCTGGTCCTGCAGAACAATGACGAGGGCACCCTTCGGCTTCCTGATGTCGTCGTGACGACCGAATCGTTCGGGACGCCGCCCGTCAAGTTCGATCTCAACCTGACCTGCGTCGAGAACCGTGACGGTTCCAATGCGCCCGCCGGTATCACGGCTGTTCTGCAGTTCGCGACCGATCTGTTCGATCGGGGGACCGCGGACCAACTGGCGGAGCGGTTGGTGCGGTTGCTGGGTGTGGCGGTCGGGGATCCGGAGGCTCCGGTGTCCGGCTGGGAGGTCTTCGATTCTCCTGAGCAGGAGCGGTACTTCCTGGCGCGGGCGGAGCGGGCGCGGGTCGGTGCGGCGGAGGAGGCCGAGGAGGGGCAGGGTGCGGTGCGGGGGCATCGTGGTCCTCGGACGGCGCAGGAGGAGATCCTGTGCGCGTTCTTCGCCGAGGTGCTCGATGTTCCGTCGGTGGGGATCGACGACAACTTCTTCGCTCTGGGCGGTCATTCGCTTCTCGCGACGCGGTTGATCAGCCGGATCCGTACGACCCTGAACGCCGAGCTGGGCATCCGTGACCTGTTCCGCAACCCGACCGTGGTCGGGGTCGTGGAGAAGCTGAAGGACGGTGGCCCGGCCCGACCCGCGCTGGTGGCGGGCGTGCGGCCGGAGGTGCTGCCGCTGTCGTTCGCCCAGCAGCGGTTGTGGTTCCTGGACCAGCTCGAAGGCGCCTCCGCGACCTACAACAGCCCCTTCGCGTTCCGCCTGCACGGCACGGTGGACGTCGAGGCCCTGCGCGGCGCGATCGGCGACGTCGTCGCCCGGCACGAGGCCCTGCGCACGATCTACCCGACGGTCGGTGGTCAGCCGCGGCAGCTGATTCTGCCGGTCGGCGATGTCGAGGTGCCGTTCCGGGTGGAGCCGTGCACGGAGGAGGGGGTGGCGGAGCGGATCTCGGCCGAGGCGTTCGCGACCTTCGACCTGGCCGCCGAACTCCCGCTGCGGGTCGCGCTGTTCACGCTCGGTGAGGGGGAGTCCGTCCTCGTCCTGACTCTGCACCACATCGCGAGTGACGGTTGGTCCTCCGGTCCGCTCTGGTCGGGTATCGCCTCGGCCTACCAGGCCCGGCTGGCTGGTTCCGTGCCGGTCTGGGAGCCGCTGGCGGTCCAGTACGCGGACTACGCACTGTGGCAGCACAACCAGCTCGGCGAGACCATGGACCAGCAGCTCGCCTACTGGGCGGAGGCGCTGAAGGGCTCGCCGCAGGAGGTCGCTCTGCCCTTCGACCGCCCCCGCCCCGCCAGTGCCTCGCACGAGGGCGAGCTGCTGGAGTTCCACCTCGATCCCCAACTGCACGCCGAACTGGACGCGTTGGCGCGCCGCCACGGGGTCACCCTGTTCATGGTGCTGCATGCCGCGCTTGCGGCTCTGCTGTCGCGACTGGGCGCCGGCACGGACATCCCGATCGGCACGGTCGTCGCCGGGCGTTCGGACCAGGCCCTGGACGACGTGATCGGGTTCTTCGTGAACACGCTGGTGCTGCGGACCGACGTGTCGCAGGCCCCCACCTTCGGCGAGCTGCTGGGCCGGGTCCGTGACACCGACCTGGCGGCGTTCACCAACCAGGATCTGCCGTTCGAGCGGCTCGTCGAGGAGCTGAACCCGGTCCGCTCGCTGGGCCGGCACCCGCTGTTCCAGGTGCTCCTGGTTCTGCAGAACAACGACGAGGGCACCCTGCGGCTGCCGGGCCTCACCGCGCAGCCCGAGTCCTTCGGGACCCCGCCCGCGAAGTTCGACCTCAACCTGACCTGCGTCGAGAACCGTGACGGTTCCAATGCGCCCGCCGGCATCCTCGCCGTGCTGCACTACGCCACCGACCTCTTCGACCGCGCCACCATGACCCTGCTGGCGGAGCGGTTGGTGCGCTTGCTCGCTGTTGTGGCCGGGGATCCGGAGGTTCCGGTGTCCGGCTGGGAGGTCTTCGACTCTCCTGAGCAGGAGCGGTACTTCCTGGCGCGGGCGGAGCGGGCGCGGGTCGGTGCGGCGGAGGAGGCCGAGGAGGGGCAGGGCGCGGTGCGGGGGCATCGTGGTCCCCGGACGGCGCAGGAGGAGATCCTGTGCGCGTTCTTCGCCGAGGTCCTCGATGTGCCGTCGGTGGGGATCGACGACAACTTCTTCGCTCTGGGCGGTCATTCGCTTCTCGCGACGCGGTTGATCAGCCGGATCCGTACGACCCTGAACGCCGAGCTGGGCATCCGTGACCTGTTCCGCAACCCGACGGTCGTGGGCGTCGTGGAGAAGCTGAAGGACGGTGGCCCGGCCCGACCCGCGCTGGTGGCGGGCGTGCGGCCGGAGGTGCTGCCGCTGTCGTTCGCCCAGCAGCGGTTGTGGTTCCTGGACCAGCTCGAAGGCGCCTCCGCCACCTACAACAGCCCCTTCGCGTTCCGCCTGCACGGCACGGTGGACGTCGAGGCCCTGCGCGGCGCGATCGGCGACGTCGTCGCCCGGCACGAGGCCCTGCGCACGATCTATCCCGCGCACGACGGGCAGCCCCGCCAGCTGATTCTGCCCGCCGGCGACGCCCAGGTCCCGTTCCGGGTCCAGCCGAGCACGGCGGACGAAGTCGCGGAGCGGATCTCGGCCGAGGCGTTCGCCACCTTCGACCTGGCCACCGAACTCCCGCTGCGGGTCGCGCTGTTCACTCTCGGCGAGGACGAATCGGTCCTGGTGCTGACCTTGCACCACATCGCGAGTGACGGTTGGTCCTCCGGTCCGCTCTGGTCGGGTATCGCCTCGGCCTACCGGGCCCGGCTGGCCGGGCTCACCCCGGAGTGGGAGCCGCTCACCGTCCAGTACGCCGACTACACCCTCTGGCAGCACAACCAGCTCGCCGAGACCATGGACCAGCAGCTCGCCTACTGGGCGGAGGCGCTGAAGGGCTCGCCGCAGGAGGTCGCTCTGCCCTTCGACCGGCCCCGCCCCGCCGCCGCTTCGCACGAGGGCGAGCTGCTGGAGTTCCACCTCGATCCCCAACTGCACGCCGAACTGGACGCGTTGGCGCGCCGCCACGGGGTCACCCTGTTCATGGTGCTGCACGCGGCGCTGGCCGCTCTGCTGTCGCGGCTGGGCGCCGGCACGGACATCCCGATCGGCACGGTCGTCGCCGGGCGTTCGGACCAGGCCCTGGACGAGCTGGTCGGGTTCTTCGTGAACACGCTGGTGCTGCGGACCGACGTGTCGGACGCCCCCACCTTCGGCGAGCTGCTGGGCCGGGTCCGTGACACCGACCTGGCGGCGTTCACCAACCAGGACCTGCCGTTCGAGCGGCTCGTCGAGGAGCTGAACCCCGTCCGTTCCAGCTCCACGCACCCGCTCTTCCAGGTGATGCTGGTTCTGCAGAACAACGACGAGGGCACCCTGCGGCTGCCGGGCCTCACCGCGCAGCCCGAGTCCTTCGGAACGCCGCCCGTCAAGTTCGACCTCAACCTGACCTGCGTCGAGAACCGGGACGGCTCCAATGCGCCCGCCGGCATCCTCGCCGTGCTGCACTACGCCACCGACCTCTTCGACCGCACCACCATGACCCTGCTGGCGGACCGCCTGCTCCGGCTGCTGGCCGCCGTGGTCGCGGACCCGGACCGGTCGATCGAGGCGGTCGACGTCCTGACCCCGGCCGAGCGCCGGCGGATCCTCGTGGAGTGGAACGACACCGGGCGCGTCCCGGCGGACACCCGGCCGGTCCCGGAGATCTTCGAGGGGAGTGTCCGGCGGATGCCGGACGCGAACGCGCTCGTCTTCCAGGGCGAGGCCCTGACGTTCCGTGAGCTGAACGCGCGGGCGAACCGCCTGGCGCGGCTGCTGATCGACCGCGGGGTGGGACCGGAGCAGACCGTGGCCGTCCTGCTGCCGCGGGGCACCGACCTGATCGTCTCGCTGCTGGCGATCCTGAAGGCCGGCGCCTGCTACGTCCCCGTCGACCCGGAGTACCCCGTCGAGCGGGTCACGTACATGCTGGACAACTGCGGGCCCGCCCTCGTGATCACCGGCCGGGAGACCGCCGCGCGGTTCGCGGGCCTCGGCGGGCGCGTGCCGCAGCTGCTGGACCTGGCGGAGCCCGCGGTCGGCGCCGAACTGGCCGGCCGGTCCGACGCCGACGTGTCGGACGCCGATCGGCTCTCGCCGTTGCGCCCGGAGCACTCCGCGTACGCCATCTTCACCTCCGGGTCGACGGGGAAGCCGAAGGGCGTGCTCATCGAGCACCACTCGCTGGCCAACCTCGTCCACAGCCACCGGGAGGACGTCTACCGGGCCGACATCGCCTCCGCCGGCCGCCCCCTGCGCGCCGCCATGATCGGGGCGACGACCTTCGACGCCAGCTGGCTGCTGCTCTTCTGGCTGCTGGACGGCCACGAGCTGCACCTGGTGGACGACGGGACGCGCCGGACGCCGGAACTCCTGGTCGACTACATCGAGGCCGAGGGGATCGACTACATCGAGACGACCCCGACCTACTGCCGGCAGCTGATCGAGCTGGGCATGCTCTCCGCGGAGCGCTCCTCCCGCCCCCGGATCGTCGACGTCGGCGGCGAGGCGGTCGACGAGGCGCTCTGGGCGGACCTGCGGCGGGCCGGGGTCGCCGGCAACAACCAGTACGGTCCCACCGAGTGCACCGTGTACAGCACGAACGCCGTGATCGGCGCGTACGAGCGGCCGGTCATCGGCCGGCCGATCCGCAACACCCGGCTGTTCGTCCTGGACGACCGGCTGCGGGTGGTCCCGCCGGGCGTCCCCGGCGAGCTGTACATCGCGGGGGAGCTCCTGGCCCGCGGCTACCTGGGCCGGCCGGCCCTGACCGCCGAGCGCTTCGTGGCGAATCCGTTCGGGGCGCCGGGCGAGAGGATGTACCGCACCGGCGACCTCGTGCGGTGGCGGGCCGACGGCGCCCTGGAGTACGTGGGCCGGGCGGACGACCAGGTGAAGATCCGCGGCTTCCGGATCGAGCCGGGGGAGATCGCCGCGGTGCTGCAGGCGCACGAAACGGTGGCGCAGGCCGCCGTGGTGGCGCGGGAGGACCGGCCGGGGGACCAGCGCCTGGTGGGCTACGTGGTGCCGGTCGCCGACCGGGAGGCCGACCCGGAGGAGCTGCAACGCTTCGCCGCGGGGCGGCTGCCGCGCCACATGCTGCCCTCGGCGGTCGTGGTGCTGGAGGCGCTGCCGATGACGTCGCACGGCAAGCTCGACCAGCGGGCGCTGCCGGCGCCGGTCGCCGGTGCGGGCGGCGGCGGGCGGGCTCCGCGGTCGGCGCAGGAGGAGATCCTGTGCGCGGTGTTCGCCGAGGTCCTCGGGGTGCCGTCGGTGGGGATCGACGACGACTTCTTCCTCCTGGGCGGTCACTCGCTCCTCGCGGCCCGGCTGATCAGCCGGATCCGCACCGCCCTCGGCGCCGAGATCGGCATCCGGGACGTCTTCGACGCCCCCACCGCCGCCGCCCTCGCCGGACGGCTGGACGACGCGGGGCAGGGCGACGGCGCCCTCGCCACCCTGCTGCCGCTGCGCAGGAGCAGCGGGCCGGCGGCCCGGCCGCTCTTCTGCGTGCACCCCGCGGCCGGCATCAGCTGGGTCTACTCGGGACTGCTCCGCCACCTCGACGGCGACCGTGCCCTGTACGGTCTCCAGGCCCGCGGCCTGCTGGCCCCCGAGGCCGTTCCGGAGAGCCTCGACGCCATGGTCGACGACTACCTGGCACTGATCCGCTCCGTGCAGCCGCAGGGCCCGTACGCGCTGCTGGGGTGGTCGTTCGGCGGGGTCGTGGCCCATGAACTCGCCGTCCGGCTCCAGGAGGAGGGCGAGGAGATCGAGGTCCTCACCCTGATGGACGGCTTCCCGGCCGGTGGCACCGGGACCCCGGCCGGGTCGGCCGAGGCACTGAGCGGCGAGGAGGCCGTGCGGGCGCTCCTGGAGTCGCTCGGCTACGACCCGGATTCCGCGGCGGCGGCGGACGGTCCGTTCGCGCTGCTCGACGACGCCACGCTGGAGGCCATGGCCAGGGTCTTCCTCGGGAACGTCGCGGTGCTGGACTCGTTCAAGTCCCGTACGTTCAGGGGCGATGTGCTCTTCTTCGAGGCGACCAGGGAGGAGCCGTTCCCGCCGGTGCGGCCCGAGGACTGGCAGCCCCACGTCACGGGCCGGATCGAGGTGCACCGGGTGACCGGACGGCATGGTGAAATGACGCGGCCGGATCAGCTCGCCCAGATCGGCCCGGTCCTCGCCGCCCGGCTCGCGGGCGAGCGCGACGGGTCCTAGCTGCTGGATAGGCGGCCCGTGTGCCGGTCGGCACACGGGCCGCGCGACGGCCCTCCCGTTCGTCCCGGCACTGCCCGGCGAGCGGGAGGGGGCCCGGTCGGCGGGCGGTTTCGGACGGTTCGGCTTCCCTTCCTCGAGAAATTGGAGCGATCGATGGGCAATGACACACGTGGTGGCCTGCTCCGCCGCCACCGGGACTTCCGGCTCCTCTGGTTGGGCGAGACCGCGGGGCGCTTCGGTCAGTCGGTCACGGTTCTCGCCGTCCCGTTGATCGCCGTTTCGACCCTGCACGCCGACACCTTCGAGGTGAGCCTGCTGAGCGCGGCGCCCTGGGTGCCGTGGCTGCTCATCGGGCTGCCGGTGGGGGTCTGGGTGGACCGGCTGAGGCGCAGGCAGGTGATGTTCTGGGCCAACATCGTCTGCTTCGCGCTCTTCGCCAGCGTTCCCGTGGCGGCCTGGGCGGGGGTGCTGAAGGTCGGTCAACTCCTGCTCGTGGCCCTGCTCGCGGGCGCCGCCACGGTGTTCTTCCAGACCGCGTACACCGCCTACCTGCCGACGCTGGTGAAGCCGGAGGACCAGGCCGAGGGCAACGCCAAGCTCCAGGGCAGCGCCTCCGCGGCGCAGATCGTCGGGCTCGGCTGCGGCGGCCTGCTCATCCAACTCGCGGGCGCGGCCAACGGGATGCTGGTCAACACGACGACCTTCCTGCTCGCGACGCTCTGCCTGGTCGGCATCCGGCACCGGGAGGCCGCTCCCGAGCGGGTCGAACGACCGCGCGGCGCCATGGCCGAGGAGATCCGGGAAGGACTGGGGCTGCTCTTCGGCGACCCCTTCCTGCGGAGCCTGGCGCTCTTCGGAGCGGCGTCCAACCTCGCCCTGTCCGGGTACCAGTCGCTCACCGTGGTCTTCCTGGTCCGTGAGATCGGCCTGTCCTCCGGGACGATCGGCAGCCTGGCGATGGTCGGCGGTGTCGGCGGCGTGCTGGGAGCCTTCGTCGTGCGCCGGGTCAGCGCCAGGCTGGGCACCGGCCGCTCCCTGCTGATGTTCGAGCTGGTGCTGCCGGCGCTGGCCCTGCTCATCCCGCTGGCCGGCCCCGGCTGGGGGCTGACGATGGTCGTCCTCGCCTACGCCGGGGTGTCGATCGGCGTGGTGGCGGGCAATGTGCTCAAGTCCGGGTTCGTCCAGAGCTACTGCCCGAGCGGCGTGCTCGGCCGGCTCGTCGCGAGCTCCGCGTTCCTCAACTACGGCACGATGCCGCTGGGCGCCGTGCTCGGCGGCGCGCTCGGCACCTGGCTCGGTCTGCGCCCGGCCCTGTGGATCCTGACCGCGGGCGTACCGGCGGCGGCCCTCTTCCTCTACTGCTCCCCGATCCGCGGCCACCGGGACCTGCCGACCGGGCAGATGTCCGTGCGCCGGCCGGAGACGGATCCCGAGACGGACCCGGAGGCGGACGTGGAGCCGGTCGAGGCGGTCCGCTGAGACGCCGGGCGTCGCCGCGGGCCCGGGGCACCTGAACGGGGGAGTTCCCCGCGCGGCGGGAGGGCGCGGGTTGTGAGCATGGGTACGGCCGGCCCCGGCGGCCGCGGCGCAGGACCCGCGGGCCCGGCCGGGGGACTCCCCGAGGAAGGAAGCACCCGCCCATGGAGGCATCCGCACAGATCGGCGTGACGGGGCTCGCGGTGATGGGCCGCAACCTGGCGCGGAACTTCGCCCGCAACGGCTACACGGTCGCGGTGCACAACCGCACGCCGGGACGGACCACGGCGCTGGTCGAGGAGTTCGGCCACGAGGGAGCGTTCGTCCCGGCGGGATCGCCGCAGGAGCTGGTGGCCGCGCTGGAACGGCCCCGCCGGCTCCTGATCATGGTGAAGGCCGGGCAGGCCACCGACGAGGTCATCGAGGAGTTCGCCCCGCTGCTGGAAGCGGGCGACATGATCATCGACGGCGGCAACGCGCACTTCGCCGACACCCGCCGCCGGGAGCGGGCGCTGCGCGAACGCGGCATCCACTTCGTCGGCAGCGGCGTCTCCGGCGGGGAGGAGGGCGCGCTGCACGGCCCCTCGGTCATGCCCGGCGGCTCCGCCGAGTCCTACGCCGTCCTCGGCCCGATGCTGGAGCGGATCAGCGCCCACGTGGACGGCGATCCGTGCTGCACCCACATCGGCACCGACGGGGCCGGCCACTTCGTGAAGATGGTGCACAACGGCATCGAGTACGCCGACATGCAGCTCATCGCCGAGGCCTACCACCTCCTGCGGGAGGTCGGCGGGTACACCCCGGCCGAGATCGCCGAGACCTTCCGGAACTGGAACAAGGGGCGGCTCGACTCCTACCTGATCGAGATCACCGCCGAGGTGCTCGCCCACACCGACGCCGCCACCGGCAGGCCCTTCGTCGACATCGTCCAGGACGCCGCGGAGCAGAAGGGCACCGGACGCTGGACGGTGCAGACCGCCCTGGACCTCGGGTCCCCGGTCACCGCCATCGCCCAGGCCACCTTCGCCCGGGTCGCCTCCGCCCGGGCCGAACTGCGGGCGGCCTACCGGCCGCTGCCCGGGGGGACCAGGCAGGAACTGCGCCCGCACGAGGCCGAGCGCTTCACCCGCGACGTCGAACAGGCCCTCTACGCGTCGAAGGTCATCGCCTACGACCAGGGCTGGACCATGATCCGCGACGCCGCGGCCGAGTACGGCTGGGACATCGACCTGGGGGCGGTGGCGAGGATCTGGCGCGGCGGCTGCATCATCCGCGCCGCGTTCCTCGACCGGATCCGCGCCGCCCACGCCGCCAACCCCGACCTGGTCAGCCTGCTCGCCGAGGAGCGGTTCGCGGCCGAGGTCTCCGACGCCCAGGCGGCCTGGCGCACGGTGGTGGCCGGCGCGGCCCAGCACGGCATCCCCGTGCCGGCGTTCTCCGCCGCGCTCGCCTTCTACGACACCCTGCGCAGCGAGCACCTGCCCGCCGCGCTGATCCAGGGGCAGCGCGACTTCTTCGGCGCCCACACCTACCGCCGCACCGACCGTCCGGGCAGCTTCCACACGCGCAGGGCCGAGCCCGGCCGCCCCGAGGTGCGGACGGACGGCGGGACGGCGTAGCGCGTCACCGGCCGGCCCTGCCCTCGTGGCCGCGCGCTCGGGGGCGGCTCGGTACCGGGGCGGCTCAGTACCGGGCGTCGGCGGCGTCGAGGGTGATCTCCGCGATCCGGGCGTGGCCGGGGCGGCCCATCGCCCACGCGACGGCGGCCGCCACGTCCTCGGCGAGCAGCGGGTGGTACGGCCAGTCGGTGACCTCGTGGACGCGCGGGGCGGCGGCCCCGGACAGGACCGAGGCGAACTCGGTGTTGGTGGCGCCGGGGGAGATCAGGCAGATCCGGCAGCCGCCGGGCGGCCGTTCCTCCTCGGCGAGCGAGCGGACGAAGCCCGCCAGCCCGTGCTTGGTGGCGGCGTAGGCCGCGTAGCCGGGCGAGGGCCGGGTGCCGAACAGGGAACCGACCAGCACCAGGTCCCCGCCCCGGGCGTCCAGTTCGGGCAGGAGCAGGCGCGTGACGATCATCGGGGCGAGCAGGTTGACCCGCAGCTGGGACTCCCACGGCGCGCTGTCGGCCTCCCGCACCGGTCCGTGGCCGCGGCCGTGCCCGGCCGCCAGCACCGCGCCGGCGAGCGGGCCGGGCAGGGCCGCGAGGACGTCCGTCAGCGCGTCGGCCAGTTCGTCGGTGCGCTCCAGGTCCAGGGGCGCCGCGACGGCGGCGGTGCCGTGGTCGGCGGACAGCTCCGCGGCCAGCGCCTTCAGGCGATCCTCGCGCCGGGCGATCAGCACCAGGTCGTGCCCGCGGGCGGCGAGCCGGCGCGCGGTGGCCGCTCCGATGCCGCTGCTCGCTCCGGTGATCAGCACGGTTCCCGCTTCGCCGGACATGCGGCCTCCTGTTCCTCGGGGGACGTGGTGCGGGGACGACGGAGCTCAGGGGCCGGCGGGACCCGGGGGCGGGCTCAGGCCTTCTTCCGCTCCGCCGCCCGCTCGATCTCGGCGAGCATGTCGCGCGGGAACCAGAGGCTGCTCGCGCCCGCCAGGGCAACGGCCGCCGCCCCGACCAGCACCGGCACGATGCCGACCCGGGAGGCCAGCCACCCGCCGACGAAGGCGCCGACGGGCAGGGTGGCGGTCAGCACGGCCTGGAGGAAGGCGTTCACGCGGCCCAGCAGGTGGGCGGGGGTGACGAGTTGGCGCCCCGTGGTCATGGCGATCGACCAGACGGTGGCCAGCAGTCCGAACAGCAGCTGGTACAGCACCAGGACCGGGAACGGCAGCCCCAGGGAGGCCGCCGGGATGAGGAAGAGGGCGGCCCCCGCGCCCACGGCGCACAGCCGGATGGCCCGGGCCATGCCCAGCGAACGGGTGACGGAGGTCGCGGCCAGCACACCGGAGCCCATCCCGACGGCGTACGCGGCGTAGACGGCGCCGAGCTGCCACGGGGGCAGCTGGAGTTCCCGGTCGGCGTACAGGACGAACAGGCCGCCGCCGGCCCCGCCGCCCAGGTTGAGTCCGGCCGCGGCCAGGGCCTGGCGGCGCAGCAGGGTCTCGCGCCGGATGACCGCCAGGCCTTCCCGCAGGGCTTCGAGGCGGGAGCGCGCGCCGCTGGCCGCGTTCGCCGGCCGGTTCAGGGAGGTCGGCAGCGCGAGGAACAGGGCCCCGCCGACGAGGTAGGCGGCGCACTCGACCAGCAGCGCCGGGGCCGGGTCGATCACGCTGATCAGGAGGCCGCCGAGCGCGGGCCCGCCGATCAGGCCGATGGTCCGGGCGCCGGTGAGCGAGGAGTTGGCCGGCAGCAGGCGTTCCGCGGGCACCACGCGGGGCAGACAGGACTGCAGCGCGACGCTCTGGGCGGAGTTCAGCGCCCCGGAGGCGGCGGCCGCGGCGAACAGGTGCGGCCAGGTCAGGCCGTCCAGCGCGGCCGCGAGCGGCACGCTGCCGATGGCGGGGACCTGCAGCCAGGACAGCGAGACCAGCATCCGCCGCAGCCGGGCCCGGTCGACGGCGACGCCGATGAGGGGGCTGAGCAGGACGCCGGGCAGGTAGGTCATCGCCATCAGCGCCGAGGCGCCCAGCGGGCCGGCGTGCAGGTGGGCGATGGCCAGCAGCGGCAGCGCCAGCGCGGTGACCTGGCGTCCCACCGAGCTGGTCATCTGCTCCGTGACCAGCAGCAGCAGCGGACGGTGCCGGCGCAGCGGCACGGATTCCGGGGCCGGGGGCGGGGTCGCGGGCGGGCCGGACTCCGCGGGTACGGACGACTCCTCGGCCGTGGAAGATCCCATGTATCAGACTCCTGTGTCGGGCACGGTCCAGTGGCGGATGCGTGGAGGCAGTGTCACCGCCCAGCCCCGCGTGACGAGCACGAGGCCTTCGGACGCCAGGACGGACACGGCCTCACGGCCCGTACTGCTGAGGTCGTCCAGGGCGGTGGGGGTCAGGCAGGCCCGGAAGGTGGCCACCAGGTCGGGGTGGTCCAGCGCGAAGCGGGCCGAGGCGTCCGGGTCCCGGCGGTCCCTGACCTGGAGGAAGCCCGGTCCCTGCCGGTAGTAGAACCGTCCGTACGCGTAGGCGGAGCGCCACTCGGCCAGGGCGGGTCCGGCCTCCGCGGCCCCGGAGGGGTCGGCCGTCCCGGGATCCTGCGGGGCGGGCGGCGGCAGGTGGTGCAGGTGGTGGAGGGCGAAGTCGGCGGCGGAGGGGTCCCGCAGCGCCGGGTCGTCCGGGGCCAGGGACCACCGCACCGGGAGCACGTGGCTCTGGCACTCGCGCAGCAGCCGGACGGCCTCGGCGGCGGGCCGCCCGCCCGCGCCGAGGGGGACCGGCGCGGCGAGGACGACCAGCCGGCCGTCCAGCCGATGGGGGACCGTGTCCGGCAGGTCCGGCAGGTCCGGCGCCGCGAGGGAGGGCTTGGCGATCGGCATCACGCCACCTCCTCGGGGGTGGGGAGGGCGGCCGGGAAGGCGGTGCCCAGGTCGGGTGCGCGCACCGGCACCGCCCGGGTGGGCAGCGCGAGCAGGGTGTCGTCGTCCTTGAACACCAGTCCGTGCGCGAGCAGTTCGCGTCCCCAGTCGGTGAGCGTGTCCAGCGGGACCTCGTACCCGGCCTCGGCCAGGCGGCGGTGCAGGGCGGGGAGGGTGCGGCCGTGCTCCAGCTCGCGGAACGCGGCGGCCCGCCAGTGCGTCAGCCGGTGGGTGCGCCGCGGCCAGCCCTCGCGTTCGTCGTGGACGAGCAGGTCCCCCTCCTCGCCGCCGTCGCCGCCGTCCGCGGCCGGTTCGAGCAGGAGCCGGGAGGACGGGTAGGCCTCCGTCCAGCGGTCGATCTCCTCCGCCAGCCGTCGTTCCAGCTCGCCCTGGATGCCGGTGGCCGGGGCGTCGAACAGGTAGACCAGGTCCTCCAGTTCCTCCCGCGGCAGCTGGTAGACGTGCTGGTAGATGTCGGCGGGGCGGCGCTCGGTGAAGCCCAGCGCGGGGTTGGTGAAGTGCGGGCTGAACCGCTCCAGCGCGATGCGGGTGGCACCGCCCGGGGGCTGGAGGTGGCGCAGGGCGGGCATCTGGTCGATGATCTCCGTGTAGTCCTCGTCGCGTTCGCCCGGGAACCCGTAGAGGTAGTTCCAGACGCAGGTGAGCGCGTGGTTCTCGCACTCCCGCATGGTACGGACGTTGCGGGCGCCGGTGACCCCCTTGTCCATCAGACCGAGCACCCGGCTGTTCAGGCTCTCGATGCCGGGCTGGACGTGGGTGACCCGGGCGCGGCCCAGCAGGGCGATCTGGTCCTGGCTGAGGTTCGACTTCACCTCGTAGTGGATGCGCAGGTCCCACCCGCTGTCGGCGGCCCGTGGCAGGAAGTCACGGAAGTAGTCCATGCTGATGATGTTGTCGACCGTGATGACATCGAGCAACTTGTGCCGCTGGACGAGCCGTTCGATCTCGGACCAGAGCTGCTCGCCGTTCTTCGAACGGAACTCCATCAGGCTGCCGTTGAGCCCGCAGAAGGTGCAGTGGTGCTTCTCGCCCCACCAGCAGCCGCGGGCACCCTCCACCACGAGCTTGGGCTCGACGAACTCGGCCACCGGGGAGGAGTCGAAGGACTCCTGCCAGGCGTCGAAGTCGGGGCTGGGCAGCAGTCCGATCGGGACGGTGCCGCGGGCCTCCCGGTTGGCACGCGAGGTGCCGCCGTCCCACCAGCAGACCCCGGGGACGTCCGCGGGGGCCGTGCCGCGCTCGATGTGGGCGAGCAGCGCCGGGAAGGTCTTCTCGGCCTCCCCGCGCACGACGTGGTCCAGGAAGGGGTGGTTGCGGTGCAGGGCGTGGCCCATGACGCTGTCGCAGTTGCTGCCGCCCAGCACGGTGACGACCTCGGGCCGCAGGCGCTTGATCTCCCGGGCGAGGGCGAGCGAGGGCACGTTCTGCAGGAAGGTGGTGGTCATGCCGACCACGTCGGGGTCGGTGGCGAGCACCTCCCGGGCGGCCTCGGCGATGAACCGCGCGGCGTGCGGGCGCATCCGCAGCAGGCTGTCGATCGACGATCCGGTGCGGGCCGCGTAGGCGGTGAGCTGCTCGGTGCCCCACTGGTCGTCGTCGTAGAGGCTGCCGGAGAAGACCCAGTCGCCGAAGCCGTCGAACACCTGGTCGTCGGCGACGGTCATGTACTCCGTGGGCGTCAGTTCGCCGTCGCTGTGCTCCAGCAGGAACTCGGCCCAGCGCAGCCACCCGTGGTACTCGGCGACCTCGTCGGCCGGCCGTTCCCGGGCGACGAGTGCGTGCAGGAGACCGACCTGGAGCGACGGCATCTCCAGGGCCTGCCACGGCATGGAGACGAGCGCGATACGCATTCCCTGGCCTTTCGGACTCTCGGACGGTGAGGAGGACAGTGGAGAGGCGGGGGGGCCCCCCGCGGGGGGGGCCCGCGGGA
>NZ_JBHXTL010000174.1:0-16192 GCF_042677365.1 Kitasatospora sp. NPDC127116 | reverse complement strand
GTTACCCGGTGGGGTCACCCCGGTGCCCCCCCGGCCCCCCCCCGGCGGCCCGCGGCCGGGTGCGCAGCAAGTCGGCCCACCCGACTTCCTGCCCACGTCGTGCCCTCCCCATTCTCCCGGCACGGCCCGTGGGTTATTCCCGGCGAGGCTCCCGGGCTCCCCGCCCGGGCCCCGGGTGCTTCCCGCTACCGCCGCCGACCCGCCGCCAGCAGCTCGGGCACGCTGGCGAGCTTCACCCGGGGCCGCCCCTCGGCCTCGCCCCGCTCGCGTTCCGCGCGCTCCACCGCCCGCAGCTCCCGCAGCCCCACCGCGTCCGGCCGCCGCCGGCGCACCAGCCGCTCGAAGTCCCTGCGGCCCGCCCCCGGGACGGGCAGCGCCCGGGCGGCCGCGTCGTCCAGCAGCGCGTCCACGGTCTCCCGCGCGCAGGCCCGGTTGGCGCCGATCCCGCCGGACGGCCCGCGCTTGGCCCAGCCCACCACGTACGTCCCCGGCAGCGGCCGGCCGGTCGCCGGGTCGACGACCCGCCCGTTCCGGTGCGCGACCGTCCCGGCCCGCTCGTCGAACGGCAGCCCGGGCAGCGGTACGCCCCGGTGTCCGATCGAGCGCACCACCAGCCCGGCCCGGAGCACGTCCCTCGCCCCCGTGCCCTGGACCCGGCCGTCCGCCGTCGGGGCGGTCCGCTCGACGGTCAGGGCCTCGACCCGCCCGTCCCCGGAGAGTTCGACCGGCGCCGACAGGAACCGCAGCACGATCCGCCGCCCCGGCCCGGGCTCCGCGGACCCGTCGAACGGCACCAGCGGCAGCCCGGCGAGCAGCCCCGCTCCCGCCGCCGTGCCCGACCCGGTGACCGACCACGCGCCGGACCCCGATCCCGATCCCGCTTCCGCTCCGGCCGCCTCGATCGCCGCCCGCACCTCCGGGTGGTCCTCGACCACCACCTCGACGCCCGGCAGCTGCCGCAGGGCCAGGAACTCCGCCCTGGTCCACGCCGCCTGTCCGGGCCCGCGCCGGGCGAGCAGCACGACCTCCCGGACCCGGCTGCGGCGCAGCGCGGCCAGGGCGTGGTCGGCGATGTCGGTGGCGGCGAGCCGGTCGGGGTCGGTGAGCAGGATGCGGGCGATGTCCACCGCGACGTTGCCGTTGCCGATCACCACCACGCGCTGGGCCGACAGCTCCACCGCGTCGGCGGGCACGGTCGGTTCGGCGTTGTACCAGCGGACGAACGCGGTCGCGGGCAGGCTGCCCGGCAGGTCCTCGCCGGGGACGCCGAGCCGTCGGTCGGCGGCCGCGCCGACCGCGTACACCACCGCGTGGTGGTGCGCGGCGAGCTCCTGGTGGGTGAGGTCCGTGCCGATCTCCACGTTGAGGTGCATCCGCAGCCGGGGGTCGCGGAAGACGCTCGCGAAGCTCTCCGCGATCCGCTTGGTGGACTGGTGGTCGGGCGCGACGCCGTGCCGCAGCAGGCCGCCGGTGACCGGCAGCCGGTCGATCATGGTGATCTCGGCGCTGGTGCCGCGCAGCAGTTCCTGCGCGGTGTACCCGGCGGAGGGGCCGGTGCCGACGACCGCGATCCGCAGCGCGCCGAGTTCGTCCGGCAGGCTGCGCGGGAAGCTGGGCGCGCCCCAGGCGTGGTCGCTGGGGTGGTCGCGGAACCAGTCGCGGTTGAGGTCGCCGAACACGGTGTCGGGCCCGCGCAGCCGGTCGACCGGGTACACCGCGTCCACCGGGCAGGCGTCCGCGCAGGCGCCGCAGTCGATGCAGGCCCGCGGGTCGATGTACAGCATGTCGGTGGTGCCGAACTCCGGCTCGTCCGGGGTCGGGTGGATGCAGTTGACCGGGCAGACGGACACGCACGAGGCGTCGTTGCAGCAGGTCTGGGTGATCGCGTAGGCCATGGCCGGGTGGGGTCCTCGCTGCGCGTGGGGGGATGGGGCGGCGTGGTGGCGACGGTCCGTCAGAGCATGTGCACCCGGCGGTAGACGGCCGCCGAGCGGCTGGTGAGCAGTCCGGTCTCGGCGAGGAAGGCCATCAGGTGCCGGGAGCTGGTGCGCATCATCGCCTTGCGGTGCTCGCTGGCCCGCACCTCGGCGAGCGCCCGCGGCACGTCGAGCCCGGCGGCCTTGTAGACGCCCGGGTGCACCATGCTGGTGACGATGACGTACGCGCCCACGGCGATGCCGGTGGCGGAGGCGCGCCGGCGGGCGGGGCTCGCGTGGCGCATCCGTTCGCGGATCTCCTGCCGGGCGAACTTCATGTGCCGGGACTCCTCGACCACGTGGATCCGGGAGGTGCCGCGGACGATCTCCAGGACGTTCTCGCCGCGCATCCAGTCGCGCTGCATGACGTCGAGCACCTCTTCGGCCACCAGGATGCCGCCGTAGGCGAGTTCGCCCTTGGCGAGCGCCTTGAAGGCGCGGCCGGCCTGGGCGATCAGCTTGTGCGGACGGTAGGCGGGGACGCCCATCCTGGCGCAGGCCCGGGCGAACATGATCGAGTGGCGGCACTCGTCGGCGATCTCGGTGAGCGCGAACTGGAACGCGGCGTCGGCGGGGTTCCTGAGGTACTGGTCGCGCAGCACCATCTGCTGGAGGATCATCTCGAACCAGATGCCGGTGTTCATGATCGAGCAGACCTCGTGCCGGGTGAGCACGACCCGCTGCCGCTCGGTCATCTCGTCCCACAGCCGGGTGCCGTAGAGGGTGCTCCACTCCGGGTTGAGGCCGTAGTGGTCCTCCGGGAGGGGGGCGTCCCAGTCGATCTCGGTCGAGGGGTCGTAGGAGAGGGTGGCGGCCGACTCCAGCAGCCGCTTCGAGACGTCGTCGTCGGCCTCGGTGTGGCCGTGCCCCGTCTGCCGGGTGAGCGCCATGGCTGCCTCCAGGTGCCTGTCTCCGCGGGCTCCCGCTCACCCGCTTATTAGACGGACAGTACAATAAGAGCCGGTCGCCGAGAACCCCCTGTGCGGCAACGACCCGGCGCGCGGGCGTACGGTTCGCGCCCCCTTTCCATCCCGGGTCCGTCCCGGGTGCGTCCCACCGCGCGCCGAAGGGCGGAACCCGCCCACCGGCTCCCGCCCTTCGCCGTACCTCCGCTGCGCCGGCCGCGCCGCCGCGCCGTACGCGCTACGCCTCGCCGATCGCCTGCCGCAGCGCCTCCGCCGCCTCGGCCGTCGCCTCCCGGAAGCGGCCCCCGATGCCGAGGTAGTTGGCGTACCCGTGGATGAGGTCCGGCTGCCGGCTCAGCCGCACCGCGACCCCGGCCTCCTCCAGCGCCCGCGCGTACGCCTCGCCCTCGTCGCGCAGCGGGTCGAAGCCCGCGGTGCCGATGTACGCGGGCGGCAGACCGGTCAGGTCCTCGGCGAGCAGCGGCGACAGCCGCGGGTCGGTGCGGTCGGCGGGCGCGGGCGCGTAGCGGTCGGCGAACCAGTCCATGTCCGCGTCGGTCAGGAAGAACCCGTCGGCGAACAGCCCGCGCGAGGGGCGCCGGGCCGAGGCGTCGGTCGCCGGGTAGAGCAGCAGTTGGAACACCGGGGCGGGCCCGCCCCGCCGGACGGCCTGCTGGGCGACGACGGCGGCCAGGTTGCCGCCCGCGCTGTCCCCGCCGACCGCGATCCGCTCCGGGTCCGCGCCCAGGTCGGCCGCCTCGGCGTGGGCGTGGTCGAGGGCGGCCAGCGCGTCCTCGGCCGCCGCCGGGAACACGTGCTCGGGCGCCAGCCGGTACTCCACCGACAGCACCCGCACCCGCGCCCGCCGGGCGAGGAAGCGGGCGACGTGGTCGTGGCTGGCCCGGCTGCCGACCACCCAGCCCCCGCCGTGCAGGAAGACCAGCAGGCCGGAGCCCGTCGCCAGCCCGTCCGGGGTGTACAGCGTGGCGGCCAGTTCGCCGTGCTCCCGCGGGATGCCGATGCTCCGCGCGGCCACCGCACGGTCCTGCGGCCCGCCCACCAGGTGCCGCGCGTGCTCCATCGCGGCCCGCGACGACCCGACCCCGCCCGGCATCACCAGGGCCGCCCCGGAGAGCCGTTGGAGCTTGAGCATCAGCTGCGCGTCCAGCGCGAGCGTCTGGCCGTCGCGGACCACCGGCTTGCCCGCGATGGCCCGCCGCAGGCCCTCCGGCAGGGCGTACGCGGCGCGGACGACGGCGGCCTGGATCCGGACGGGCGGTGGGATCGTCATCTCTTCTGCCTCCTGAGGGCGGCCCGGAACGGTGTCGGGCGGTGGCGGGTCGGTGTCGGGGCGGTTCTGCCGGAACCGGGAGCCCATGATGGGCCCCTCCCACCGGACGTGGAAGCCTCCTGGACACTGCCTGAACCCGCCCTCGACCCCGCCGCGCGCCCTCGACCCCACCGCGCGCCCTCGACCCCGCCGCGCGCCGTCAGGCCCGCCCGCTCAGGCGCCGCGCCGGTCCTGCGCGTCGAAGGACGCCAGCGTGCGCGCGCCCGGTGCGAGCGCCCGGCGCAGTGCGGCCAGCACGTCCGCCTCCAACCCGCCCACGGCCTCGGCGAGTTCCTCCGCCACGTCCGCCGCGATCTCCTCGGCCACGGCGTCCTCGGCCGTACGGGGCCCCAGTTTGCTGACGGCGGCCGCGGCCCGGGCGGGGGTGAGCAGGGCGGAGGCCTGGACGAGGAGCCAGGCCGGGACGCCGGCCGCGCCCCGGGGCGGGGGGAGGTACGGGCGGGCGCCGTCGTAGCGGTCGTCCTCGGCGAAGGCCTGCTGCTTCACCTTCACCAGCGGACGGGCCGGGCCGGACTCGTACCACTCGCCGGCGGGTTTGAGGACGTACCCCTCGGCGAGGTTGTCCGGCAGCTCGGGCAGGCCGAACAGCGCGGGCACCCGGGTGGGGTAGCGCACCGGCAGGTCGTGCAGGGTGGTCAGGGGGCCGTGCCCGAGCAGGGGCACGCAGGTGAGCCCGGCGGCCCGCGCGGCCGTGCGCAGGGTGCGGTCGGCGATCCACCGACGGCCCTCGGGCGTCTCGACGGTGGCGTCGAACGGCAGCCAGCACAGACCGGGGGCGTACCAGACGCCGGTCTGGACCGGGTCGACCCCGGGGGCGGCGGGCACCCCGGGGTGCGGGTAGCGGCCGCCGGCCAGTTCCCCGTAGATCGTCACCGCGGCGGCGCCGTCCCCGCGCACCGCGGCACCGTCCCGGGTCCCGCGCACCGCGGCGGCGAACCTGGCCGCCGCGACGGACAGTTCGGGCCAGATCCGGCTGACGCCGAAGAAGGCGTCCAGGCCCTCGTCGTCCAGCAGTTCACGCCGCTTCGCGGCCCGCACCGAGCCGCCCTCGCAGACCACCGCGAAGTGCGCCCCGTGCACCTTCTCGGCCGCGGTCCACTCCCGGCTGCCGGGCCCGCCGGAGCGGCCGCGCGCGGGGATCTTGGGGTAGGGCCGCAGCTCGGGCCCGTCTGACTCCGTCTCGAAAACCGTCTCGGACACGAACGGCATCCTCGCCGCCGGGCCCGCCGCCCGGCAACCGGGATTCCGGCGGGCGACCGGGATTCCGGCGGGCGACCGGGATTCCGGCGGGCGACCGGCGGCGCCGGGGCGCCGCGCGGCCGGCGGGGGTCAGATCCCCCAGGCCGCCCGCAGCTCCGCGAAGGCCTCGTGGAACCCCGGGAAGGTCTTCCGCACGCAGCCCGGGTCGTCGAAGGTGATGCCGGGCGTGCGCAGCGAGGTGACGGCGAAGGACATCACGATCCGGTGGTCGGAGTGGGTGGTGATCTCGGCCGGGCGCGGGGTGCCGGGCCGGATCTCGATCCAGTCGTCCCCGGTGGCCACGGTGATGCCCATCGCGCGCAGGTTGTCGGCGCAGGCCTCCAGCCGGTCGCACTCCTTGACCCGGGTGTTGTGGACGTCCTCGATCCGCACCGGGCCGGTGGCGAACGGGGCGATGGCCGCGAGCGTGGGCATGGTGTCGGAGACGTCCCGCATGTTGACGGTGATTCCGCCGAGCGGGCCGTCGCCGGCCACGGTCGTGCGGTCGCCGCCGACGTCCACCCGGGCGCCCATCCGCCGCAGCACGTCCACGAACCGCAGGTCGCCCTGGAGCGCGTTCCGGCCGAGGCCCGGGACGGTGACCTCGCGGCCGGCCAGGGCGGCGGCGGCGAAGAAGTAGCTGGCGGTGGAGGCGTCCGGTTCGATCGGGTGGTCGGCGGCCCGGTAGCCGCCGGCGGGCACCTCGAACACCTCGCCGGCGGGGGTCCGTTCCCGCTTCACCTCGACCCCGAAGTCGCGCATCATCGCCAGGGTGATGCCGATGTACGGGGCGGAGACCAGCCGGGTGACGGTGATCCGCAGGCCGTCCCGGGTGAGCGGGCCGAGCAGCAGCAGCGCGGTCAGGTACTGCGAGGACTGCCCGGCGTCCAGGGTGAGTTCACCGCCGCGGACGCCGTCGGCGACGACCGTCAGCGGGTGGTGCCCCTCGGCCCCCTCGTGCCGCAGGTCCACGCCCAGCTCGCGCAGCGCCCGGGTGAGCGGGGCGACCGGGCGGCGGCGCATCTGGGCGGAGGCGTCGAAGCGGTAGGTGCCGCGGCCGGCGGCGGCGAGGGTGGGCAGGAAGCGCGCGGTGGTGGCGCCGTCCCGGCAGTACACCTCGGCGTCCGGCACGGCGGGCCCGGACGGGCGGCCCTCCACCCGCCAGGTGTCGGCCGTCCGTTCGATCCGGTACCCGAGGGTGTCCAGGCCCTGCACGAAGCCCTCGGTGTCGTCCGAGGACAGCGGGCGGCGCAGGGTGGTCACGCCCTCGGCGGCGGCGGCCAGGAACAGGGCCCGGGCGGTGATGGACTTGGATCCCGGGATCTCCACAGCGGTCACGGCAGGCTCTCCCAACACGAGTGTCCGAACAGGCGTCTCCGGTGACGTCGGGCCCGATCCTGCCCCACCCGGCCGCCGCGTTCGCCGGCCTTCCACGGACTGGACGGTGACGGGGGCGACAACAGCGGGCGAAGGATCGGCGGGCGACGGATCAGCGGCCGGGCAGGTGGCCGGGCGGCAGGGTGGCGCGCAGCCGGCGGATCGTCCGCAGGACCTCGTCCCGGTGCTTGGCCGACTTCACCCAGGCGGGCAGCCGGGCGACCAGGCTCAGCGAGCCGGGGACCGCGGTGCGTTCGCGCAGGACGGCCCCGACGTAGGACTCCAGCAGGTCGAGGTGGGCGGGGTTGTACGCCCACAGCCGCCGGCCGCAGCAGTCCGCGTCCAGCCAGAGCGGCAGTCGGAAGTACGGGTCGACGGGGCCGCCGAACGCCAGGTGGTCCGGGAAGGCGTCCACGGCGTGTCCGCAGCCGCACCTCAGCCGCAGGCGGGTCTGCTCCCGGCCGCCGATCCACCGGGGCTCGCACGCGTCGCCCGGCCGCGCGAGGACGAGGGCGCAGCCGCCGCACTTCGGGCAGCGGACGAGCACTTCGTCGGCGAAGTCGTACAGCTTGGCCCCGGGGTCGGTGAACCGGCGCTGCTCCGTGGCGCCCGCCGTCCTGCCCGCCATTCCTGTCCTCCGTGCTGCCGACCGCTTGGCATGGTGATCATCTCATCGGTTCGGCGAACGGTCCGGCCTCCGGTCAGCAGCGCGCCCAGAGCCCGGCCAGGTGCGCGTGCAGGACCTCCTCCGCCTCCCCCACCGTCCGGTGCCCGACCAGGACGTGCGTGGTGAGCCCGTCGGCGAGGGCGAGCAGCGCGCGGGCCTCGGTCCGCGCGACGACGGCCCCGCCCGCGGCCGCCCCGCCGATCACCGATCCGCCGACGGCCGCCCCGCCGACGGCTTCCGTGACCAGCCGCACCATCAGTTCCTCCAGCGCCGCGTAGCTGCTGCGCAGGGTCGCCGCCAGCGCCGGGTTGACGGCGGCCCCGGCGACGAAGGCGAGCCAGATCCTGGCCTCGGCCCGGTGTTCCTCGCGCAGCAGCGCCACCTCGCCCGCCACCAGCCCGAGTTCGCCGGCCGCCGACTGCGCGGGGCCGGCCGCGAGCCGGCTCCGCACCCGCTCGGTGACCCGCTCGCCGACGTGCGTGAGCGCGAACAGCAGCATCTCCTCCTTGGTGCGGAAGCAGCGCTGGACGGCTCCCATCGAGACCTCCGCCCGGGTGGCGACGTCCCGCAGGGTGACGCCCTCCAGCCCGTGCTCGTCCACCAGCAGGCAGACGGCCTCGGCGATCCGCCGGCGCCGGCCCTCGTGGTCCACCTGCTTGGGCATCCCCGGTCTCCCTCCGCGTTCCTTCGGTCCTCGTCGGTCATCGTCGGTCACCGCTGGGCACTGTTGGGCACCGCTGGGCACCGTTTTATTCGATGCAAGCGTATCGGTTTCCGGACTATGGTGATTCCGTTCCGATGCGGTCGCATCGGAACCAGGCCGAGGAGAGCCGAGGAGAACTCCCATGCCCCTGTGGAGCAAGTCCGCCGTCGAACTCGCCGCCGCCGTGCGCAAGGGCGAGGTGTCGGCACTGGACGTGGTGGACGACCACCTGGCCCGGATCGCCGAGGTCAACCCGTACCTGAACGCCGTCACCCAGCTGCTCGCCGACCGGGCCCGCGCGGCCGCCCGGGAGACCGACCGCCGCCGGGCCGCGGGCGAGGAACTGGGTCCGCTCGCGGGCGTGCCGTTCACCGTGAAGGAGTGCACCCCGATCGCCGGCGTGCCGACCACCTTCGGCAGCCCGCGCTTCCGCGACCACGTCGCCGCCGACGACGCCGTCCCGGTGGCCCGGCTGCGCGCGGCCGGGGCGATCCCGATCGGCCACAGCAACCTGCCGACCCTGATCCTCGCCGGGATGCACACCCGCAGCGAGCTGTACGGCGACACCCGCAACCCGTGGGACGCGGGCCGCACCCCCGGCGGCAGCAGCGGCGGGGACGGCGTGGCGGTCGCCGCCGGCATGGCCCCGCTCGGGCTCGGCAACGACTCCGGCGGCTCGGTCCGCGTCCCCGCCTCCTTCTGCGGGGTCGCCGCCCTCAATCCGACCACCGGCCGGTTCCCCGCCGACCAGCGCCTGATCGGCCCGGACGACCCCGGCCCGGCCTCCCAGGTCCTGGTCGCCGACGGCCCGTTGGCCCGTACGGTCGCCGACCTGCGGCTCGCCTACGAGACGCTGGCGGGCACCGACCCGCGCGACCCGCGCGCCGTGCCCGTCCCGCTGTACGGGGAACCGCTCGCCGGCCCGGTCAAGGTCGCCGTCGTCGCCGATCCGGGCGGTCACGGCAGCCACGGCGGCCACGGGGTCCACCCCACCGTCCGCCGCGCCGTCGAGACCGCCGCCGACGCGCTGCGCGACGCCGGGTACGACGTCCGGGAGGTCCCCGACGTCCCGCGGATGGAGGAGGCGCTCGACGCCTACCACCGCCTCGCCGTCACCGAGTTCGCGCCGAGCTGGCCCGTCGTGCGGCAGCTGCTCGGCGAGGGCGGCGACCGCTACATCGAGCTGATGATGCACGGCGCCCGGCCCGTGGACGCCCCCGGCCTGATCCGGCTGATGAGCGTCTGGATGAGCGTCCGCCGCTCCTGGACGGAGTTCCTGCACGAGTACCCGCTGCTGCTGGGCCCGGTGTTCACCGAGCCGCCGGTCGAGCCCGGACTGGAGTCCCGGGACCAGGCGGGCCGCGACCGGGTCGACTCGGCCATGCGGCTCTGCTCGGTGACCAGCTTCGTCGGCGTGCCGGCCGTCGCCGTCCCCACCGGCCTCGCCGCGGACGGCCTGCCCACCGGCGTCCAGCTCGTCGGCCGCGCCTTCCGGGAGGACCTGTGCCTGGCCGCCGCCCAGGCCGTCGAGGACCGCCTCGGCACCCTCACGCCGATCGACCCCGTGCGGTAGCGGCCCTCTGGGCCGTCGCGGTTCCGGGGCCGTCGCGGTTCCGGGGCCGTGGCGGCTCCGGGGCCGCGCCGCCCTGGGGCCGTGCCCCCGCCCGCCCCGCCGGCTACGCCCCCGGCAGCCCCGGCACCACCAGCCCGCTCTCGTACGCGATCACCACCGCGTGGGTCCGGTTCTGCGCGCCGAGCTTGCCCAGCACGTTCCCCACGTGCGTCTTGACGGTCTCCTGGCTGACGGCGAGCGCCTGCGCGATCTCCGGGTTGGACAGTCCGGTCGCCATCAGCCGCAGCACGCCCTCCTCCCGCCCGGTCAGCGCCGCCCGGGGCAGCGCCTCGGCCGAGTCCAGCGGCCGGGCCGCGACCATCCGGCTCAGCGCGGCGGGGAACAGCACCGCCTCCCCCGCCGCCGCCACCCGCACCGCCTCGGCGATCTGCGGGACGGGCCGCCGCTTCAGCACGAAGCCGCTGGCGCCGGCGCTCAGCGCGGCGGTGACGTAGGCGTCGTTCTCGAAGGTGGTGATCACCACGACCTTGGGCGGGTCGGCGTGCTCCCGCAGCAGTTCGCGGGTGGCGTCGATGCCGTTGCGGCGCGGCATCCGCACGTCCATCAGCACCACGTCCGGCCGCAGCAGCCGGGCCTGCTCGACCGCCTCGACGCCGTCGGCGGCCTTCCCGACCACCGTGATGCCGGGCTGGGCGCCGAGCAGGGTGCCCAGGCCGCTGCGGGTGAGGGGGTCGTCGTCGGCGATCAGGACGGTGACGTCGGACGGCGCGCCCGCGTCGGGGCCGGCGCCGCTCACGCCGACCACCGCATCGGCAGCCGGACCGCCAGCCGCCACTGCCCCTCGCCGTCCGGGCCGGCCTCGAACTCGCCGTGCAGCAGCCGCACCCGCTCGGCCAGCCCGGGCAGGCCGTGCCCGGAGGTCGGGAAGCCGCTGGCGCCCGGTCCGCCGGCCGCGCCCGCCGTCCCGTTGACCACGGTCAGCTCCAGTTCCTCCGGTCCCGCCGTCACCCGCAGCTCGATCGGCCCGCCGTTGCCGTGCCGCAGCGCGTTGGTCAGCCCTTCCTGGACGATCCGGTAGGCGGCCCGGGAGAGGGTGCCCTGCACCTGCGCGAGGTCCCCCGTGGTCCGCGGTGCCACGACGGCGCCCGCGTGCCGCAGCCGGTCGATCAGCTCGGGCAGGTCGGCGAGGGTGCGGGTCGGGGCGGTGCCGGTCTGCTCCTCGCGCAGTGCGCCGAGCACGTAGTCGAGGTCCTCCAGCGCGGCCCGGGTCGATTCCTCGATGCTGCGCATGGCGGCCCGCGCCGCCGCCGGGTCGTCGGCGAGCACCTCGCCCGCGACGGCCGCCTGGATGGTGGCGGCGGTCAGGGTGTGCCCGATGGAGTCGTGCAACTCGTGGGCCAGCCGGTTGCGTTCGGCCATCAGCCGCTCCCGCTCGGCGGCCAGGGCGAGCCGCTCGGCGGGCGAGGGTCCGAGCAGTCGCGGCGCCAGCCACCGCAGTGCCCCCGACGCCCCGGCGAGCAGCATTGCCCCGAGGACCAGGCTGAGCGCCCCGATGACCCACGACCAGACCCCGGTCACGTCCGCGCCCCAGCCGAAGAGGCTGACCCGGGCCGAGCCCTCCACCCATCGTCCCGGCAGCGTCATCCCCATCACGAGGAACGTGCTGCCGCCGATCAGCACCGTCCACCCGAGCGCCACGTGCGCCACCACGAACGCCGGCGTCCGCCAGCGCTCCGCCGCGGCCCCCTTCACCGGGGCGGGCACCGCGACGCCCAGCAGTCGCCGCGCGCCCGCCGCCAGCACCCGGCGCACCGCTCGGGGCAGCCCGGCCACCGCGAGCAGCACCGCCCACAGCGGCAGTGCCAGCCAGACCGTGTCCGGCCGCCCGGACACCCCGAGCGTCATCCCGAGCGCCACCATCGCCACCGGCAGCCCGGCCAGCGCTCCGAGTACCGCGAACAGCACCCCCGTGTAGGTCGACCTGCGCAGCAGCAACCGCATTCCCTTGATCATGTTCGCCAGTATCACCGGCCTCCTCGCCCCCGCCCTCCCCCGATCGAGGGAGGAGCTCCGGCGGCCTCCCCCGGCGACCCGTCGGGGGCACATCGGCGGTCGCCGGGGGGTCGGTGGGGGTCTGCCAGGGGTCGGCGGAGGGGTCGGCGGGGGCCGCCGCGAACTCGGCCGGATCGCGACCACCCGTTCGCGTGAATACGGGTCGAAGCCGCCGCCAGGCCGCCGGAGTTCCAGACCATCGCATGAATGACGATCAATCAAAAGCTCTTCCGACAAGGCCTTTTGGCGACCGCTTCCACTGTCGCGGCACTGGCTGCGACGGCCGCCCAGGCCGCACCCGTCCAGCGGGACGACGGCCCGCACCGCTACAGGGTGTCCATCCGGAGCGCCGGGGCCTGGGCGCTGCCCGCCGGCCTGACCTCCTTCACGGTGTACGCCCGGGGGCCCGGCGGCGGCTCGTCCGGCCGGGACGGTCGGCCCGGTGGCGGCGGCACCGAGGGCGACGACGGCCCGCCGGTCGCCGCCCGGTAGCGCAACCCGCGCACCGAGGAGGGCGGGGAGCAACGCGCCCCCGCCACTCTCGGCTCCCCCGCCGCCCTCGGCGCACCCCGGCCGGCGACGCGCGCCGGGAGGGCGGCCCGGGCGCCCGCCGCCCGGGCACCCGCCACAGCCGTCCGACATCGCACGAGACCGCCCCAAACCGTTCGGAACCGCTCCGCCGCCACCCCGCGGACGCGCCCAAAAGGGGTGTGATTCCGGCCGATTCGGCGATCGCCCTGCCAACGAACCGACCGTGGATGAGACTTGGCCGTCGGACCGGGAACCCGACCGACCCGAATCCGACGGAGCATCAACTCTCTTGATCCACTTGATCGTTGACACGACAGGAGTTTCCGGATGGCCGGTTCCCCCACCCTTCGCAGAGCCGCCCCGGCCGCCGCCGCGGCGGCCGTCGCCCTGCTGCTCGGCCCGGTGCCCACGGCCGCGGCGGCCGACCCGGGCGCACCGGTGCCGACCCCGTACCTGCTGCCGCTGCCCGCGAACGCCGCCCCGCTCAGCTCGGTGTACGGCCTGAACGACGCGGGCGACATCCTCGGCGAGACCTACCTGAACATCCCCAACCAGTTCGCCCCGCGCGCGCTCCGCTGGAACGCCCACCGGTCCGGCGTCACCACCCTGGAGCCGCTGCCCGGCGAGGTCGCCACCCGCCCGGGCTCCCTGAACGCGTCGGGCGTCGCGGTCGGGGTCTCCTTCGCCACGCTGACCGACAACCACCCGGTCCGCTGGGCTACGGACGGCACCCCGACCGCGCTGGAGCTGCCGGCCGGGGCCCGCGGCGGCAGCGCGTCCAGGATCAACAACGCCGGTGTGGTGATCGGCGGCTGGTACGACTCCGGCTACCGGTCCAAGCCCTTGAAGTGGCAGGCCGACGGCACCCGGGTCGACCTGCCGCTGCTGCCCGGCGACGGCACCGGCTCGGCCTCGTTCATCAACGACGCGGGCTTCGCCATCGGCTGGTCCTCGGGGTCCGTCGGCGGCGAGTCCCGGACCCGGACGGTGATCTGGAGCCCGTCGGGCGACGTGACGGCGCTCCCGCTCCCCCCGGGGATCGACGCGGCCGGGGTCGTCCGGATCACCAACGACGGCGTGATCCTCGGCCAAGGACGGCGCGCGGGGGGCACCGAGTTCGACCGGGTGGTGGCCTGGGACGCGAACGGCACCGCCCGGGACGTCGCCCACGGCCGGCTGAGCTCCGTCAACAACGCGAACACCGTCGTCGGAACGACGTTCGGTGCCGACCGCTCCGAGCACGCCGCGCGCTGGACCCTGGACGGCACGCTGACGCTGCTCGACGACCCGGCGGGCCGGCAGGCCTGGGCGAGCACGATCAACGCCGCGGGCACGACCGTCGGTTTCGCGGAGGGTCCGACCCCGTACCGCCGCACGCCGGTGCTGTGGCGGCCCGACGGCACTGCCGTGCCGCTCCCGCCGTCCTCGCTCAGCCCCTACGCCCGGGCCCTCCTCGTCAACGAATCCGGGGTGATCGCCGGGGATGCCACCTGGTACGACGCGCCGAACGCGCAGGACCTCCCGCGCGCGATGATCTGGAAGCCCTGATGGCCGCGGCCCGCCTCCACCCCGACCCCGACCTCGACCTCGACCTCGACAGGACGGACGCGACGGGAGTCCGGACGACCGGCTCGCGCCCCGCGCGCCCCGCGGCCCTCGTCGCCGCGGCGGCCCTCGTCGCCACCGCCGCGTCCGCCGCCCTGCTGCTCGGCCCGGTGCCCACGGCCACGGCGGCCACGGCGACCGCTCCGGCCACTCCGCTGCCGGCCCCGCGGTTCCTTCCCGAACCGCCGGGCACCGCCTACAGCCTGGCGCGGGGCCTGAGCCGCGACGGCGCCGTCGTCGGCGAGTACTACTCGGACGTCTCCGGCCAGTTCACGCCGCGCGCCGTCCGCTGGCATCCCGACCATCTCGGCTACACCGTCCTGGCGCCGCTGACCGGCGACCTGTCCAGCCGCCCGGCGGGGCTCAACGGCACGGGCACCGTGGTCGGGGCCTCCTACCGGACGATGTCCGACAACCATCCGGTCCGCTGGGCCCCGGACGGGACCGCCACGGCGCTGGCGCTGCCGGCCGGTGTCCGCGGCGGCAGCGCGTCCTCGGTCAACGACGCCGGCGTGGTGGCCGGCGGCTCGTACGACGACACGTACCGGTCCAAGCCCCTGAAGTGGCAGGCCGACGGCACCAGGGTGGATCTGCCGCTGCTGCCCGGCGACACCGCGGGCTCGACCGCCGCCGTCACCAACGCGGGCGTCGTCGCCGGCACCTCCGAGCGGAGCCTCGGCGACGGCCGCTCCCAGGAGACCCCGGTGCTCTGGAGCCCGGCGGGCGCCGTGTCCGCGCTCCCGCTGCCGCCGGGCCTCGACGGGGCCCGGGTGGACGGGATGACCGACGACGGCGTGGTGCTCGGTCACGGGCGGCGCACCGGAGGCACGGAGTTCGACCGGGTGCTGGTGTGGACGCCCGGCGGCGCCGTCCGCGACGCCGGCTACGGTCGGACGAGGGCCGTCAACAGCGCGGGCACCGTGGTCGGGGCGACGTTCGACGCCCACCGCTCCGCCTTCGCCGCCCGCTGGAACCCGGACGGTACGCAGACCCTGCTCGGCGGCCCGGCGGGCCGGCAGAGCGAGGCGATGGCGGTCAACGGCGCGGGAACCGCCGTCGGCGAGGCGCAGGGCCCGGACTGGAACCGCACCACGGCCCTGCTGTGGCGGCCCGACGGCACGGTCGTGCCGCTCCCGCCGTCCCCGCTCAGCCCGTACGCCCAGGCGCTGTTCGTCAACGACGCCGGGGTGGTCGCCGGGAACGCCGTCGCGCTCGACGCGGCCGGCGAGCCGGTCGCGGCCCACGTGATCGCCTGGAGGTCCTGACGGTTCGACGGCGGACGGCCGTCCGGTCCTCGGACCGGGCGGCCGTCCTCAACCGCGCCCTGGTGCCGGCGGGCCTGCGCCTGCTCCGCCCGAACGATCCCTCAATACGATCACCCGATCGGCCATTTCCGCAGGTCGCAGCGGCGCGTCTGACGAACCGTTAGGCCTGTTCGGATGGCGGCGCCGATTGCGGGGGGTGGCGGGGCATGGCTGTCTGGTTCTGGCAGGGCCGACCGGCGCTGCCGACTGTTACCCCGTACTCCCTGGAGGAGACCATCATGCGTGCCCTCAAGCGTGTCCTGGCCGTCAGCGCCCTCACCGTCCCGCTCGTGATCGGCGCCGCCGGCCTGGCCTCGGCCCACGGCAGCATCGACGCGAACTACGGCAAGGGCTTCTTCACCGCCAACGAGAACGGCGCCGGCCTCGCGGCCGTCGAGTCCCACGTCGGCCCCGACGGCGTCGAGCACGCCGACTTCTGGATCTGGGCCGACGACAACGGCGTCACCGGCTCGTTCACCGGCTCCGGCGCCACCGCCCACGAAGGCTGACGAACCCTGCACGATCGGACGTACGGGGCGGCCCCGGGACAGGGCCGCCGCTGATCCGGATCCTGGAACGACGAAACGGCCGGTCGACCGCGAGGTCGACCGGCCGTTCTCATGGGCCCGCCCGGAGAGCGCCTGCTCCGCCCGAACGATCCTTCAATACGATCACCCGGTCGGCCATTTCCGCAGGTCGGAGCGGCGAGCCTGACGCATCGTCAGGCCCGTTCGGATGGCGGCGCCGATTGCGGGGGCCGGCGGGGCATGGCTGTCTGGTTCCGGCAGGGCCGACCGGCACTGCCACCTGTTGTCCCGTACTCCCTGGAGGAGACCATCATGCGTGCCCTCAAGCGTGTCCTGGCCGTCAGCGCCCTCACCGTCCCGCTCGTGATCGGCGCCGCCGGCC
>NZ_JBHXTL010000173.1:0-16309 GCF_042677365.1 Kitasatospora sp. NPDC127116 | reverse complement strand
GGCTCGGAGCCGGTGTTCCGGGAGGCGATCGATGCGTGTGGGGCGGCGTTGGCGCCGTACACGGATTGGTCGTTGGTGGAGGTGCTGGTCGGTGGTGGTTCGCTGGAGCGGGTGGATGTGGTGCAGCCGGCTCTGTTCGCGGTGATGGTGGCGCTGGCGGAGTTGTGGCGTGCCCATGGTGTGGAGCCTGATGCGGTCGTGGGGCATTCGCAGGGGGAGATCGCGGCGGCGTGCGTGGCGGGGGCGTTGTCGTTGGAGGACGCCGCGAAGGTGGTCGCCCTGCGCAGTAAGGCTCTGGTCGCCCTGGCCGGCCAGGGCGGGATGGTGTCGGTCGGCCTCGGGCATGAGCGGGCCGCCGGGTTCGTGGCCCGCTGGGACGGCCGGCTGACCGTGGCGGTGGTCAACTCGGCGGACAGCGTGGTGGTATCGGGCGACCTGGACGCGCTGGACGAACTGCTGGCGGCCTGTGAGGCCGACGGTATCCGCGCCCGCCGCCTGCCCGTCGACTACGCGGCGCACTCGGCGCAGGTCGAGGCGATCCGCGAGCAATTGCTCACCGACCTCGCCGGCATCACGCCCCACTCGGCGGCGATCCCGTTCTACTCCACGGTGACCGGCGAGCCGGTCGACACCTCCGCCCTCGACGCCGACTACTGGTACCGCAACCTCCGCGAACCCGTACGCTTCGACCTCGCCGTCGAGGCCCTGACGCAGGACCGGCACGGCGTGTTCGTGGAGGTCAGCCCGCACCCCGTACTGGTGCCGGTGATGGACGGTGTTGTGACCGGCACGCTGCGCCGCGGCAGCGGCAGGCAGGAATTCCACCTCGCCCTGGCGCGCCTGCACACGCAAGGCGTGGCCGTCGACTGGAGGCCGGTCCTTCCCGGCGAGCCCCACCACGTCCCGCTGCCGACGTACGCCTTCCAGCACCGGCCGTACTGGTTGAACCCCGCCGCCCCGAAGGGCGACGTGTCGGCGGCGGGACTGGACTCGGCCGGGCACCCGCTGCTCGGGGCCGTCGTCGAACTGGCCGGGGACCGGAGCGTCCTGCTCACGGGGCGGCTCTCGACGGCTACCAGCCCATGGCTGGCCGACCACGTCGTCCTGGGCTCGGTGCTGCTGCCCGGCACCGTGTTCGTCGAACTCGCCATGCACGCAGGCCGGCAGGCCGGCTGCGACGTCCTGGACGAACTGGTGCTGGAAGCCCCCATGATCCTGCCGGACGACGGTTCCGTGCCGGTCCAGGTCGTCGTCGGCGCACCGGACGGGACGGGCCGACGCCCCGTCACCGTGCACTCCCGGACGGGCGGCACCTGGCTGCGGCACGCCACCGGCATGCTGGCGACCGGCGGCCGCCCCCACCCGTACGACACCGGCGAGCCCTGGCAGCCGGCCGGTGAGCCCGTCGACCTGACCGACTTCTACGACACCCTCGCCGCCCAGGGCTACGAGTACGGGCCGGTGTTCGCGGGCGTACGCGAGATCCGGAGGCAGGGCGACGAGCTCTTTGCCGAGGTGGCGCTGCCCGCAGACACCCGCGACCGCTTCGGTCTCCACCCCGCGCTGCTCGACGCCGCGCTCCAGCCGCTGACCCTGCTGGCGGCCGGCCGGCTGCCGTTCTCCTTCGCCGGGGTGTCGATGCGGAAAGCCGGCTCCACGGCCCGGGTCCGCCTCACACCCACCGGCCCCGACACCTTCCGGGTCGCGCTCGCCGACGAATCCGGGCCGCTGGCGGTGATCGACGCGCTGACCGTGCGCCACCGGCCGCCGGGCATGCCGGTCGCCGGGACCGACCAGCTCTTCCGCCTCGACTGGGTGCCCGTCGAGAGCACCGGCGAACCCCCGGCCGTCCACCACGTCACGCCCCCGGCGGGAGACCCCGTGGCGGCCGCGCACACCGTCGCCGCCGAGACGCTGGGCGTGCTCCAGGACTTCCTGCGCGACGGGGACGGCCGGCTGGCCGTCGTGACCCGCGGGGCGGTCGGGCCGGACCCCGTCGACCTGCCGTCCAGCGTCGTCTGGGGCCTGGTCCGCGCGGCCCAGGCGGAACACCCCGACCGGTTCGTGCTCGTCGACACCGACGACCGCGTCCTCGTCGCGGGGGACGAACCGCAGCTCGTCGTCCGCGACGGCGCCGCCCGTGCCGCCCGCCTGGTACGGGCCGAAGCGGCCGCGGCGTCCAGCCCGCTCGACCCGAACGGCACCGTGCTGATCACCGGAGGCACCGGAACGCTGGGCCGCCTCGTCGCCCGGCACCTGCGCGAACAGCACGGCATCCGGCACCTGATCCTGCTCGGCAGGAGCGGGGCGGAGGTGGACTTCGACGCCGAGGTGGTGGCCTGCGACGTGGCCGACCGGGACGCGCTGGCGGCCGTACTGGACTCGATCCCGGCCGCGCACCCGCTGACCGCGGTCGTCCACGCCGCCGGTGTGCTCGACGACGGCGTCGTCGAATCCCTCACGCCCGGCCGGATCGACCGGGTGCTGCGGCCCAAGGCCGACGCCGCCTGGCACCTGCACGAGCTGACGAAGGACCTCGGCCTGAGCGCGTTCGTGCTCTTCTCGTCCGCCGCCGGTGTGCTGGGCGGCCCGGGCCAGGCGAACTATGCCGCCGCGAACGCCTTCCTGGACGCCCTCGCCGTGCACCGGCGTGCCCTGGGTCTGCCGGGCGTGTCGCTGGCCTGGGGACAGTGGGCCGAGGCCAGCGGGCTGACCGAACACCTCAGCGACACCGACCGCAGGCGCCTCGCCCGCGCCGGCGTGCTGCCGATGCCCACGGACCAGGCGCTGGCACTGTTCGACCTGGCCCTGGGCGCCGCCGATCCCGCGCTGGTCCCCGCACACCTCGACCTGTCGGCGGCGTCCACCCGCCCCCTGCTCAGCCGCCTCACCCGTACCCGGCCCGCCCGGCGCACGGACCGGCCGGGCCTGGGCAGGGAACTGGCGGCCCTGCCCGAGACCGAGCAGCACAGCCGCGTCCTGGCACTGGTCACCGGCCAGACGGCCGCGGTCCTCGGCCACCCCGACACCGCGGCCGTCGGCGCCGAGCGGGCCTTCAAGGACCTGGGCTTCGATTCGCTCACCGCGGTGGAACTGCGCAACCGGCTGTCCGCGGTCGCCGGGGTACGGCTGCCCGCGACGATGGTCTTCGACCACCCGACCCCCGACGCTCTGGCCGGCCACCTGCGCGACCTCCTGGTCGGTGCCCGGCGCCAGGCCCCTGCCGTGTCCGTGCCGGTCGGGGTTCCGGTGTCGGACGACCCCGTCGTGGTCGTGGGGGTGGGGGCCCGGTATCCGGGCGGGGTGGGCTCGGCGCAGGAGCTGTGGCGCCTGGTGTCGGGTGGCGTGGACGCGGTGGGTGAGTTCCCGTCGGACCGTGGGTGGGACGTGGGTCGTCTCTACGACCCGGCCGGTGGTCCGGGGAGGTCGTACACGCGGTGGGGCGGCTTCCTCGACGCCGCCGGCGACTTCGACGCGGCGTTCTTCGGGATCTCGCCGCGTGAGGCGCTGGCGATGGATCCGCAGCAGCGGGTGCTGCTGGAGACGGTGTGGGAGACGTTCGAGGACGCGGGGATCGATCCGACGTCGCTGCGGGGCAGCCGGACCGGCGTCTTCACCGGCATCTGGGCATCCGGATACGGCGCCGGGGCACAGCCGCCCGACCTGGAGGGCTACCTCTCGACGGGCACGGCGACGAGTGTGACCTCCGGGCGGGTGTCGTACCTGCTGGGGCTGGAGGGTCCGGCGGTGTCGGTGGACACGGCGTGCTCGTCGTCGCTGGTGGCGATCCATCTGGCGGCGCAGGCGCTGCGCTCGGGGGAGTGCTCACTGGCCCTGGCCGGCGGGGTGACGGTGATGGCGACGCCGGCGGGGTTCGTCGAGTTCTCGCGGCAGCGGGGGCTCGCGGCCGACGGCCGGGTGAAGGCGTTCGCCGAGGCCGCTGACGGTACGGCGTGGGGTGAGGGCGCGGGTGTCGTGCTGCTGGAGCGGTTGTCGGACGCCCGCCGCAACGGGCACCGGGTGCTGGCGGTGGTGCGGGGTTCGGCGGTGAACCAGGACGGGGCGTCGAACGGGCTGACCGCGCCGAACGGTCCGTCGCAGGAGCGGGTGATCCGGCAGGCCCTCGCCAATGCCGGGCTGGAGGCGTCCGAAGTGGACGCGGTGGAGGCGCACGGAACGGGGACGACGCTCGGTGATCCCATCGAGGCGCAGGCGCTGCTGGCGACGTACGGTCAGGACCGGGTGGAGCCGTTGTGGCTGGGGTCGGTGAAGTCGAACATCGGGCACACCCAGGCCGCCGCCGGTGTGGCGGGTGTGATCAAGATGATCACGGCGATGCGGCACGGTGAACTGCCCCCGACGCTGCACGTCGACGCGCCGACCTCGCACGTCGACTGGGAGTCCGGAAACATCCGGCTGCTCACCGAGGCCCGGCCCTGGCCCGACCACGGCCACCCGCGCCGCGCGGGCATCTCGGCGTTCGGCATCAGCGGTACGAACGCGCACGTGATCCTGGAGGCACCGGCCCCGGAACCGGCCGAGGAGACGTCGTCCGAGTCCCCCGCCGCTTCCGTGCCCGCAGCCGTCGTGCCGGTGCCGTGGCTGCTGTCGGCCAAGTCCGAGCAGGCCCTGCGCGACCAGGCCCGCAGGCTGCGCGGGTTCCTCGCCGAGCACCCCGAGGTCACGCCGGCCGAGGTGGCCGCGGACCTGGCCGCGCGGGCCCGGTTCCCGCACCGTGCCGTGCTGACGGACCCGGCCGGCCTGGACGCGCTGATCGACGGACAGCCCGGAATCGTCACGGGCACTGCCTCCCAGGGCCGGTCGGCGTTCGTGTTCTCGGGTCAGGGTGGTCAGTGGGCGGGGATGGGGCGGGGTCTGTACCGGGAGTTCCCGGTGTTCGCCCGGGCGCTGGACGAGGTGTGCGGGTTGCTGGGCCTGCCGGTGGAGGTGCTGTTCGAGGACGAGGAAGGCGTACTCGGGGAGACGGAGTTCACGCAGGCCGGGGTGTTCGCGCTGGAGGTGGCGCTGTTCCGGTTGGTGGAGTGGCTGGGGGTGCGGCCGGACTTCGTGGTGGGGCACTCGGTCGGTGAGGTGGCGGCGGCCCATGTGGCGGGGGTCCTGGGGCTGGAGGACGCGTGTGTGCTGGTGGGGGCACGCGGCCGGTTGATGCAGGAGTTGCCCGGTGGTGGGGTGATGGTGTCGCTCCGGGCGTCGGCGGAGGAGGTGCTGGGGTCGCTGGTGCCGGGGGCCGAGGTGGCGGCGGTCAACTCGGCGGACAGCGTGGTGGTGTCGGGGGACGAGTCCGCGGTCGAGGCGGTCGCTGAGGTGTGGCGTGGCCGCGGGCGCCGGGTGCGGCGGTTGGAGGTCAGTCACGCGTTCCATTCGGCGCGGATGGATCCGGTGCTGGAGGAGCTGGGCCGGGTGGCGGCGGGCCTGTCGTTCGCTGAGCCGGTGATCCCGGTGGTCTCCACGGTGGCCGGGCGTCCGGTGGACATGGGGGAGCCCGGGTACTGGGTGCGTCAGGTGCGGGAACCGGTCCGGTTCGCCGATGCCGTGGAATGGCTGACGGGCCAGGGTGTGACCGGATTCGTGGAGGTGGGTCCGCATCCGCTGCTGGTGGGGAACGGGTTGATGCGGCGTGATGGTGCTTCTCCGGAGCGGCTGTTCGCGGGGCTGGGGCGATTGTGGGCGGACGGCGCGGTGCGCTGGACGCCGCCGGTGACCATGGCGGCGGTGAGGCCGGACGTGCGCGTGCCTTCGTACGCCTTCCAGCACCAGCACTACTGGCTCCACCCCACCACCCCGGCACCGACCGGCGACGGCCGGATCGACCACCCGCTGCTGCGGGACGCCATGGAACTCCCCGACGACAACGGCGTGGTGCTGACGGGACGACTCGCCACCGCCGCGCAGCCGTGGCTCACCGAACACGTCATCTCCGGCTCGCCCCTGCTGCCCGCCGCGGCGTTCGTGGACCTGGCGCTCCGGGCCGGCGAACACGTCGGCCGCCCGGCGGTCGAGGACCTGACGCTGGAGACACCGCTGGTGGTCGCGGACGGTGTGCAGGTGTCCGTGACCGTCGGCCCCGACCGGGCGGGCCGGCGCAGCGTCTCGATCCACTCGCGCGCGGACGGCGAGTGGGTACGGCACGCCACCGGCACCCTGGGCGCCGTACCCGCCGTACCCGCCGTACCACCGGAGCCCTGGGCACGGCAGTGGCCGCCGCACGCCGAAGCCGTCGACCTCGACGCCTTCTACGACAACCTGGCCGACGCCGGATTCGCCTACGGCACGGCCTTCCAAGGCCTGCGAGCGGCCTGGCGCGACGGCGACACCCTCTACGCGGAGGTGGCCGTACCCTCCGGCGACACCCGGTTCGCCCTGCACCCCGCCCTGCTCGACGCCGCGATCCAGATCGTGACCGTCGCCGACGACCGGGCGAAGATGCCGTTCTCCTTCGCCGGGATCTCCTGGTGGCGCGGCGCCGAGCACGCCAGGGTCCGGCTGACCATGACAGGCCAGGACACCTGCGCGATCGGCCTCGCCGACCAGTCGGGCGCACCGGTCGCCGAGATCGCGTCGTTGACCCTGCGCCGGCCGGCCGGTGCCACCACGCAGGAGGTGCCGTACCAGGTGGCGTGGCCGGTCCTGGAAGCGGCGACCACCGAACCGGACATCCCGGTCCACCACGCCACATCGCCCGTCGAGACGCTGCGGGTGATCCAGGACTTCCTCACCACGGACACCCCGCGCATGGTGGTCGCCACGCGCAACGCCGTGCCGGTCCGGCCGGGCGAGGACGTCGATCCGCAGGCCGCCGCCGTCTGGGGCCTGGTCCGCTCGGCCGCCACCGAGCACCCCGGCCGGTTCGTGCTGGTCGACGGTCACGACGGCAACGAGGTCCGGCTGGCCGGGGACGAACCCCAGCTCGCGATCCGCGCCGGCGCCGTTCACGTCCCCCGCCTCGAACGGGCGCGGACCGAACCGCTGCCCTCGCCGCTCAGCCCCGGGGGCACGGTGCTCGTCACCGGCGGCACCGGCACCCTGGGCGGCACGATCGCCCGCCACCTCGCCGTACGGCACGGCGTGCGGCACCTGCTGCTGGTCGGCCGGCGAGGCCCGGACGCCCCCGGCGCGGCCGCGCTGACCGCCGACCTGGCCGCGCTGGGCGCGACCGCCGACATCGTGGCGTGCGACGTGTCCGACCGCGAGGCGGTGGCGCGGCTGCTCGCCGAACACCCGGTCACCTCGGTGATCCACGCCGCGGGCACGCTGGCCGACACCGTCGTGGAATCCCTCACCCCGCGGCAGTTCGCGCGCGTGTGGGAGCCGAAGGCCCTCGCGGCGCGGCACCTCCACGAACTGACCTCGGACCTGGAGGCGTTCGTGCTGTTCTCGTCGGCGGCCGGTGTGCTGGGCGGCGCGGGCCAGGCGAACTACGCGGCGGCGAACGCGTACCTCGACGGCCTCGCCGCACACCGGCACGCCCAGGGCAAGCCGGCCGTGTCGCTCGCCTGGGGCTACTGGGCGGAGGCCAGCGGCATGACCGGAGGTCTGACCGCCACCGACCGGCACCGCCTGGCCAGGGCCGGCGTACGGCCGCTGCCGACGCCGGACGCGCTGGCCCTGTTCGACACCGCGCTGACCGCGGGCACCCCCGCCCTCGCCCCCGTCAGGTTCGACCTGCCGGCGCTGCGCCGCGCCGGTGATCCGCCCGCCCTGCTGCGGGAGCTGGTGCGGCCCCGGCGCAGGCAGGCCGCCGACCGCGTGTGGACGCAGGCCGACGTGCTGCGACTCGTCGTGGGCCAGGTCGCCCTCGTCCTGGGGCACTCGTCACCGGAGGCGGTCAAACCCGACCAGGCGTTCACCGACATCGGGTTCGACTCGCTCACCGCCGTGGAACTGCGCAACCAGCTCGACGCGGACACCGGCCTGCGCCTGCCCGCCACGCTCGTCTTCGACCACCCGACACCGGCCCGCCTCGCCGCCTTCGTGCACACGCGGCTGCGCGGCACCGAACCCGACCCCCTGCTCGCCGGCCTCGACCGGCTCAAGTCCACCCTGGACGCGGCAGCGGCCGACGCCGACTACGAGACCGTCGCGGCCCGCCTCGAAGCACTTCTCGCGGCCTGGACCGCCAGACGTACCGGCTCCGCGGCCGGTGTCGACGAGGCCAGCGACGACGAACTGTTCAGCCTTCTGGACGATGCGCACCGCAGGACCGAGGTCATCCGCTCGGGCGAGTCCCGCAACGGTGAGGAGTAGCGATGTCCGACGAAGAGAAGCTCCGTACGTACCTCAAGCGCGCCACGGCCGACCTGGGAGTGCTCAGTAGGCGCCTCGCCGACATGGAGGAGGCCGCGCGCGAGCCGATCGCGATCATCGGCATGGGCTGCCGCTACCCGGGCGGAGTGGAGTCCCCGGACGACCTGTGGCGGCTCGTCTCGGACGGTGCCGACGCGATCACCGAATTCCCGCCGGACCGTGGATGGGACGTCGTCCACGACCCCGACCCGGACCGGCCGGGCACGACCTACAGCCGATCGGGCGGCTTCCTCGCCGACGGCGCCGGCTTCGACGCCGGGTTCTTCGGTATCTCGCCGCGCGAGGCACTGGCGATGGACCCGCAGCAGCGGGTGCTGCTGGAGACCGCCTGGGAGACCTTCGAGTACGCGGGCATCGACCCGACCGCACTCGGCGGCAGCCGGACAGCGGTGTTCACCGGCCTGTGGTCGTCCGGCTACGGCAACCAGCCGCCGCCGGACCTCGAAGGTTTTCTCGCCACCGGAACAGCCACCAGCGCCACGTCCGGGCGGGTGTCGTACCTGCTGGGGCTGGAGGGTCCGGCGGTGTCGGTGGACACGGCGTGCTCGTCGTCGCTGGTGGCGATCCATCTGGCGGCGCAGGCGCTGCGGGCGGGGGAGTGCTCACTGGCGTTGGCCGGTGGTGTGACGGTGATGGCGACGCCGGCGGGGTTCGTCGAGTTCTCGCGGCAGCGGGGGCTTGCGGTCGACGGGCGGGTGAAGGCGTTCGCCGAGGCGGCCGATGGTACGGCGTGGGGTGAGGGCGCGGGCTTGGTGCTGCTGGAACGCCTGTCCGACGCCCGCCGTAACGGCCACCGGGTGCTGGCGGTCGTCCGGGGCTCGGCGGTGAACCAGGACGGCGCGTCGAACGGGCTCGCGGCGCCGAACGGTCCGTCCCAGGAACGCGTCATCCGGCAGGCGTTGGCGAACGCCGGACTGTCGACGGCGGACGTGGACGCGGCGGAGGCGCACGGTACGGGGACGACGCTCGGTGATCCCATCGAGGCGCAGGCACTCCTGGCGACCTACGGTCAGGGGCGGGACGAGCCGTTGTGGCTGGGGTCGGTGAAGTCGAACATCGGGCACACCCAGGCGGCGGCCGGTGTGGCGGGTGTGATCAAGATGGTGATGGCGATGCGGCACGGGCAACTGCCGCGGACCCTCCACGTGGACGCGCCGACCTCGCACGTCGACTGGTCGGCGGGCCAGGTCTCACTGCTCACCGAGGCCCGGCCGTGGCCGGAGACGGGGCGTCCCCGCCGTGCCGGCGTGTCGGCGTTCGGCATCAGCGGCACCAACGCGCATGTGGTGATCGAGGCGGCTGCCGAAGAGCCGGTCGGGGTTCCGACGGGGTCCGCGGGCGGGGTGGTGCCGTGGGTGCTGTCGGGGAAGTCGGATGTGGCGTTGCGGGAGCAGGCGCGCCGGCTGGGGGCGTTCCTGGCCGGGCATCCGGGAGTTGGCGCGGTTGCCGTGGGTCGGGCGTTGGCGGGGCGGTCGCGTTTCGATCACCGTGCGGTGCTGACCGGTGCGGAGGCGTTGGAGGCCCTGGCGGAGGGCCGGTCGGTGCCGGGTCTGGTCACCGGGACCGTCCGTTCGGTGGGTGGGTCGGTGTTCGTGTTTCCGGGGCAGGGTGCGCAGTGGGTGGGTATGGGCCGGGAGCTGTACGCCGCGTACCCCGTCTTCCGGGCGGCCATGGACGAGTGCGCCCAGGCCCTGGCTCCGTACACCGACTGGTCCCTGGCCGATGTCCTGGACGGCGCTCCGCTCGACCGGGTGGACGTCGTGCAGCCCGCCCTGTTCGCGGTGATGGTGTCCCTGGCGGCACTGTGGCGTGCCCATGGTGTGGAACCGGATGCCGTCGTCGGGCATTCGCAGGGGGAGATCGCGGCGGCGTACGTGGCGGGGGCGCTGTCGTTGGAGGACGCCGCGAAGGTGGTCGCCCTGCGCAGCAAGGCCCTGGTCGCCCTGGCCGGCCAGGGCGGGATGGTTTCCATAGGGCTCGGGCAGGAGCGGGCCGCCGGGTTCGTGGCCCGCTGGGACGGCCGGCTGACGGTGGCGGTGGTCAACTCCGCGGACAGCGTGGTGGTATCGGGTGATCTGGACGCGCTGGACGAACTGCTGGCGGCCTGTGAGGCCGACGGCATCCGTGCCCGCCGCCTGCCCGTCGACTACGCCGCCCACTCCGTCCAGGTCGAGGCGATCCGCGAGCTGTTGCTGACCGACCTGGCCGGCATCACACCGCGCCCGGCGACGATCCCGTTCTACTCAACTGTCACCGCGGAACCGGTCGGCACCTCCGCCCTCGACGCCGACTACTGGTACCGCAACCTCCGCGAACCCGTGCTGTTCGACCGGACCACCCGGCTGCTGCTCGACCGCGGCCACACCGTCTTCGTCGAGGTCAGCCCGCACCCGGTCCTGCTCTCCGCCGTCGAGGAGACCGGTCACCACCACGGCTCCGACCTCCTCGTCACCGGCACGCTCCGGCGCGACCAGGACGACTTCCTCACCTCGCTCGGCCGCCTGCACGTCCATGGTGTCCCGGTCGACTGGCGGTTCCCGGACGACACCGAGCCCGTCAGCCTGCCGACGTACGCCTTCCAGCGCCAGCCGTACTGGCTGCGGCCCGTCCCGACGGCGTCGGGCGACCACCCCCTGCTCAGCACGTTCGTGGAACTGCCCGACGGCGCGGTGCTCAGCGGACGGATCTCGCTCGCCACCCACCCGTGGCTGGCCGACCACGCCGTGCGGGGCTCCGTCCTCCTGCCCGGCACCGCGTTCGCGGAAATGGCGGCCTACGCGGCCGGCCGGCTCGGCCACGCGGTCGAGGAGCTGGTGCTCGAAACGCCGCTCGTCCTCGACGACACCCCGGTGCACCTCCAGGTCGTCGTGGGCCCCGAGGAGGACGGCCGCAACCCGCTCACGGTGTACTCGCGTGACGGCGACGAGTGGGTGCGGCACGCCACCGGGACGCTGGGCGAGGAGCCGGTGCTGAGCGCCTGGGACTGGCCGCCGGCCGGTGAGCCCCTCGACGTCGACGGGCTCTACGACTCGCTGTCCGTGCTCGGCTACGAGTACGGGCCGGCGTTCCAGGGCGTCACGGCGGCCTGGCGGGTCGGCGACACCGTCCACGCCGAGGTGGAGCTTCCCGCCGAGGAACCGTTCGCCCTGCACCCCGCGCTGCTCGACGCCGCACTGCATCCCATGGCGTTCCTCACCGACCGCACCGGTCTGCCGTTCGCGTTCACCGGAGTGGCGATACGGCCCGCGGGCAGCCGGACGCTGCGCGTACGTCTGTCCGCCACCGGGCCGGACACGTACACCGTGGCCGTGGCCGATCCGGACGGCACCCCGGTCGCGGTCATCAGGTCGCTGACCGTCCGGGACGCCACCGCCGTCCCGGACAGCCTGTACGCACTCGACTGGGTCCCCTTCGAACCGGCGTCGACGGGCGGCGACCCCGCGGACCTGGTCGTCCACGAGGTGCCCGGGCCGGAGCCCGAGGCGGACACCGTCGAGGCGGCGTACGAGAGCGCGCGGAGCGTACTCGCCGTGATCCGGGACCACTTGGCGGGCGAGCCGGCGTCGACGGGCGGCGACCCCGCGGACCTGGTCGTCCACGAGGTGCCCGGGCCGGAGCCCGAGGCGGACACCGTCGAGGCGGCGTACGAGAGCGCGCGGAGCGTACTCGCCGTGATCCGGGACCACTTGGCGGGCGAGCGGACGCGGTTGGCCGTCGTCACCCGCAACGCCGTCGCCGCCGCGCCCGGTGACGTGGTCGGCCTCCACCACTCGATGGTCTGGGGCCTGGTCCGCGGCGCGCGGGCCGAGCACCCCGGCCGGTTCGTCCTGGTCGACGCCGACCCGACCTGGGACCCGGCGCTGATCGCCGGCACGGACGAGCCGGAACTGGCGGTACGCCAAGGGGCGCTGCACGTCCCCCGCCTGGTCCGCGTCGGCGCGAGCCTCACCCCGCCGGATGGGACCTGGCGGCTGGAGGACACGGGCACCGGCAGCATCGACGACCTGGCGCTGGTGCCCCGCCCCGAGCTCCTGGAGCCGCTGGGGCCCGGGCGGGTCCGGATCGCCGTGCGGGCGGCCGGACTCAACTTCCGGGACGTGCTGATCGCCCTCGGTGTCTACCCCGGCGAGGCCCTGATGGGCGGCGAAGGCGCGGGCGTCGTCCTCGAAACCGGCCCGGACACCCGGTTCCGGCCCGGCGACCGTGTCATGGGCCTGGTCCCCGGCGCCTTCGGCCCGGTCGCCGTCGCCGACCAGCGGCTGCTGGTCCGGATGCCCGACGACTGGTCGTTCGCCAGGGCCGCGTCGGTGCCCGTGGTGTTCCTGACCGCCTGGTACGGCCTGCGCGACCTGGGCGGGCTGAAGGCCGGCGACCGGGTGCTGATCCACGCCGGCACCGGCGGCGTCGGCATGGCGGCGATCCAACTGGCCCGGCGGCTCGGGGCGGAGGTGTTCGCCACCGCCGGCCCGGCCAAATGGCACACCCTGCGCGCCCTGGGACTGGACGAGAACCACATCGCCTCGTCGCGCACCCTGGAGTTCGAGCAGAAGTTCCCGCCCATGGACGTGGTCCTGGACTCGCTGTCCGGCGAGTTCGTCGATGCCTCCCTGCGGCTGCTCGGGCCCGGCGGCCGGTTCGTGGAGATGGGCAAGACCGACATCCGCGACGCGGCCGACCATCCCGGCATCGTCTACCGGGCGTTCGACATCGCCGACGCGGGGCCGGAACGGCTCGGCGAGATCCTGGACGCCGTCGTACCGGCCTTCACGGACGGCGGGTTCGCACCCCTGCCGTTGGACGTGCGCGGGGTCCGGGACGCGGTCGACGTGTTCCGGTTCATGAGTCGGGCCGCTCATGTGGGGAAGATCGTTCTCTCGGTTCCCCAGCCGGTCGATCCCGAGGGCACGGTGTTGATCACGGGTGGTACGGGGACGCTGGGTGGTCATGTGGCCCGGCATCTGGTGGTCGAGCGGGGTGTGCGGCATCTGGTGCTGGTCAGCCGCAGCGGTGGCGGAGTGGCACTGCGTGAGGAGTTGGAGGGGCTGGGCGCGGAGGTGACCGTGGCCGCCTGTGACGTGGCGGACCGGGACGCGCTGGCGGCCCTGCTGGACTCGATCCCGGCCGAGCGTCCGCTGAGGGCCGTCGTCCACGCGGCCGGTGTGCTCGACGACGGCGTCGTCGAATCCCTCACGCCCGAGCGTCTCGCCGCCGTCTGGGAGCCCAAGGCCCGGGCGGCGTGGAACCTGCACGAACTCACTCGGGGACTGGACCTCACCGCCTTCGTCCTCTTCTCCTCGGCCGCCGGCACGCTCGGCAGCCCCGGCCAGGCCAACTACGCCGCGGCCAACACCTTCCTCGATGCCCTCGCCGTGCACCGGCGCGCCCTCGGACTTCCGGCGACCTCGCTGGCCTGGGGCTTCTGGGCCGAAGCCAGCGGCATGACCGGGAACCTGACCGGTGCCGACCAGGACCGGCTGACGCGAGCCGGGGTCGTGCCGCTGGCCACCGACCACGCCCTGTCGCTGTTCGACACGGCCCTGGCCACGGACCGGGCCGCGCTGGTGCCGGCACGCCTCGACCTGTCCGTGCTGGCGGGCGCCCCGGCGGCCCCGGCGGCCCTCAAGGGCCTCATATCCCGCAAGGCGGCCCGGCGCCCGGCGCGGCACGGCGCGATCGCCGACCGCCTGCGGTCACTGCCGGAGGCCGAACGGCTGCGAGCCGCACTCGACCTGGTCACCGCCGACACCGCCGCCGTGCTCGGTCACCGCGAACCGGGGGCCGCATGGGACCGGCAGCCGTTCAAGGACCTCGGCTTCGATTCGCTGACCTCCGTCGAACTGCGCAACCGGCTCAACAACGCCACCGGCCTGCGCCTGCCCGCCACCGTCACCTTCGACCACCCCACCCCGCGGCAGCTCGCCGAACACCTGCTGAGCAGGATCCTCGACGGGGGTGTGGCGTCGGCGGCACCGGTGGTGCCCGCGGTGTCGGTGTCGGACGATCCGGTGGTGATCGTGGGCATGGGGGCCCGGTATCCGGGTGGGGTGGGGTCGCCCGAGGAGCTGTGGCGCCTGGTGTCGGGTGGGGTGGACGCGATCGGGGCGTTCCCGTCGGATCGTGGGTGGGACGTCGAGGGGTTGTTCCATCCGGATGCGGATCATCCCGGGACGTCGTACACGCGGTCGGGTGGGTTCCTGGCGGACGCGGCGGGGTTCGACGCGGATTTCTTCGGGATCTCGCCGCGTGAGGCGCTGGCGATGGATCCGCAGCAGCGGGTGCTGCTGGAGACCGCGTGGGAGACGTTCGAGGACGCGGGGATCGATCCGACGTCGTTGCGGGGCAGCCGGACGGGCGTGTTCACCGGCATCTGGTCCTCCGGCTACGGCGACCAGGCGCCCGCCGACTCCGAGGGCTACCTCGGCACGGGCGCCGCGACCAGCGTGACCTCCGGCCGGATCGCCTACCTGCTCGGGCTGGAGGGCGCGGCGGTCTCGCTGGACACGGCTTGCTCGTCCTCGCTGGTGGCCCTGCACCTGGCCGCGCAGGCGCTCCGCTCGGGGGAGTGCTCACTGGCCCTGGCCGGCGGGGTGACCGTGATGGCGACCCCGCTGGGGTTCACGGAGTTCTCCCGCCAGCGCGGCCTGGCCCCTGACGGCCGGGTGAAGGCGTTCGCCGAGGCGGCCGACGGGACGGCCTGGGCGGAGGGCGCGGGCCTGCTGCTGCTGGAACGCCTGTCCGACGCCCGCCGCAACGGGCACCGGGTGCTGGCGGTGGTGCGGGGTTCGGCGGTCAACCAGGACGGCACCTCCAACGGCCTCGGGGCACCGAACGGTCCGTCGCAGGAGCGGGTGATCCGTCAGGCCCTGGCGAACGCGGGGCTGTCGACGGCGGACGTGGACGCGGTGGAGGCGCACGGCACCGGCACCACGCTCGGTGACCCCATCGAGGCGCAGGCGCTGCTGGCGACCTACGGTCAGGACCGGGACGAGCCGCTGTGGCTGGGCTCGGTGAAGTCCAACATCGGCCACACCCAGGCCGCCGCCGGTGTGGCGGGCGTGATCAAGATGGTCATGGCGATGCGGCACGGGCAACTGCCGCCGACGCTGCACGTCGACGCGCCGACCTCGCACGTCGACTGGGAGTCCGGAAACATCCGGCTGCTCACCGAGGCCCGGCCCTGGCCCGACCGTGGCCACCCGCCTCGCGCGGGCATCTCGGCGTTCGGCATCAGCGGAACCAACGCGCACGTCGTCATCGAGGCGGCTGCCGAGGAGCCGGCCGGGGTTCCGACGGAGTCCACGGGCGGGGTCGTGCCCTGGGTGCTGTCGGGGAAGTCGGAAGCGGCGCTGCGGGAGCAGGCGCGTCGGCTGGGTGCGTTCATCGCCGGGCATCCCGAGGTGAGTGCGGCGGCGGTCGGGGGCGCTCTGGCCGCCCGCGCCGTGTTCGAGCACCGCGCGGTGCTGAGCGGTGCGGAAGCACGGAAGGCCCTGGCCGAGGGGGGTACGGCGCCGGGTCTGGTCACCGGGGTCGCCCGTCCGCTGGGTCGTTCGGTGTTCGTGTTCCCGGGTCAGGGGGCGCAGTGGGTGGGTATGGGTGGGGAGTTGTACGGCTCGGAGCCGGTGTTCCGGGAGGCGATCGATGCGTGTGGGGCGGCGTTGGCGCCGTACACGGATTGGTCGTTGGTGGAGGTGCTGGTCGGTGGGGGGTCGCTGGAGCGGGTCGACGTCGTGCAGCCCGCGCTGTTCGCGGTGATGGTGGCCCTGGCCGCGCTGTGGCGTGCACACGGGGTCGAGCCCGATGCCGTCGTCGGGCATTCGCAGGGTGAGATCGCCGCCGCGTACGTCGTCGGTGCGTTGTCGCTGGAGGACGCCGCGAAGGTGGTCGCCCTGCGCAGCAGGGCCCTGGTCGCCCTGGCCGGCCAGGGCGGGATGGTGTCGGTCGGCCTCGGGCATGAGCGGGCCGCCGGGTTCGTGGCCAGCTGGGA
>NZ_JBHXTL010000172.1:0-16567 GCF_042677365.1 Kitasatospora sp. NPDC127116 | reverse complement strand
CCGCGGTCGGTGGGGAAGCCGCCGGGCCGGCGCCGTTGTGGTCCGTTGCGGTCCGCTGCGGTCCGCACCCCGCCCCCGGCCCGCGCTGTCAGTGCCCGGGGCTACGCTCCCCGGCATGACCGCCGCTGACGCCCGCCCCGCCCCCGTCGCCGTCCTCAGCGCGGACGACGCCCGCCGGATCGCCCTGCGCGCCCAGGGCCTGCTGGGCGCGCCGGACCGCCGCGGCGGGGTGCGCGGGGTGCTGCGGCACCTGGGCGCCGTCCAGCTGGACACCATCTCGGTGCTCGCCCGCTCGCACGAGCTGGTGCCGTACGCCCGGCTCGGCGCGGTCGGCCGCCCGGCCGTCGAGGCGGCCTACTGGGGCGGCGGCACGAGCTTCGAGTACTGGTCGCACGCGGCCTGCGTCCTGCCGGTCGAGGAGTGGCCGCTGTTCGCCTTCCGGCGCCGCCGCTACCGCGACCGCGGCCACCTCTGGGGCCACCAGGTCGCACCCGAGACCTACCGCGCCGTGCTCGACAAGCTGCGCGCCGAGGGGCCGTTGACCTCCACCGAGCTGGGCGGCGCCAAGCGGACCGCCGAGTGGTGGGACTGGTCCGACACCAAGATCGCGGTCGAGCGGGCGCTGGCCTTCGGGGACGTGGTCTGCACCGAGCGCCGGAGCTGGAAGCGGGTCTACGCGCTGGCCGAACAGGCCGTCCCGGCCGAGCTGTTCGGACAGGACCGGTCGGACGAGGACTGCCTGCGCACCCTGGTCGGCCAGGCCGGCGCCGCGCTCGGCGTGGCCACCCGGGCCGATCTGCTGGACTACCACCGGCTGCGCGCCGAGCAGTTGGACCCGGTGCTCGCCGACAGCGGGCTCGTCCCGGTCGAGGTGGCCGGCTGGGGCCCGGACGGCGCCCCGGCCCCGGCCTGGGCCGACCCGGCCGCCCTCGCCACCGCCCCGCGCGGGCGCCACCGCACCACGCTGCTCTCGCCGTTCGACTCGCTGGTCTGGGACCGCGCCCGCACCGAGCGGATCTTCGGCATGACGCACCGGCTGGAGGCGTACACGCCCAAGCACAAGCGGGTGCACGGCTACTTCGCGATGCCGCTGCTGGCCGGCGGCCGGCTGGTCGGCCGGGTCGACCCGGCCCGCGAGGGGCGCACCCTGGTCGCCCGGCAGATCTCGCTGGACGGCGGCGGTGCCCGGCACGTCGAGGCACTGGCGACGGCGCTGCGCGAGGCGGCCGACTGGGTCGGCTGCGACGGGGTGCGGGTCGGGACGCTGCACGACGAGCGGCTGCGCCCGACCCTGGAGAAACTGCTGACGGACCGCTGAGTCCCGCCCGGCTCACCCTATTTCGAGGATCTTCTCCCGCATCGCGTACACCACGGCCTCCATCCTGGAGTGCAGCTGGAGCTTCTCCAGGATGTTGCGCACGTGGTTCTTCACGGTGTTCTCGCTGATGAACAGCTCCTTGGCGATCTCCCGGTTGTTCATCCCGGTCGCCACCAGCTTGAGCACCTCCAGCTCCCGGTCGGTGAGCCGGGGCGCGGGCACCAGGTCCCGGTCGTCGGAACGGCGCTGGATCATCGACTTGAACTCGGTGAGCAGCTTGGACGCCATCGAGGGGCTGATCTGCGACTGCCCGTCGGCGACCGCGCGGATCGCGGTGGCGACCTCGTCGGTGGAGATCTCCTTGAGCAGGTAGCCGGTGGCCCCCGCCTTGATCGCCTCGTAGAGGTCGGCCTCCTCGTCGCTTATCGTCAGCATGATGATCTTGGTGCTGGGCGCCACGTCCTTGATCGCCGTACAGGCCTCGATCCCGCTGCGGCGCGGCATCCGGACGTCCATGAGGATGATGTCGGGCAGCAGGTCGGCGGCCTTCAGCACGGCCTCGGCGCCGTCCCCCGCCTCGCCGACGACCTTGATGTCCGGCTCCTCCGCGAGCACGATCTCCAGCCCGCGGCGGAACAGCGCGTGGTCGTCCACCACCAGGACGCGGATCGGCTCACTCCGGCGCGGCTCGTACGCGGACTCGTCCTCCGCCCCCAACGGCAGCCCTGGCCCGGACCCGGGCCCCAGCCCGAAGTGATCCCCCATCCGCTCCTCCCCCTTCGCGGGTCGTCGTGCGCCAATCATTCCACGCCCCGAACCCGCTGCGGTCACCCTCCGGTGTCGATTCCCCCGCATCGGGTGACCCCTTCGCCGGGCACCCCGAACGGCGGACACGCCCGAACGCCGGTGACCCCGGCGGCCAGGGCCGCCGGGGTCACCCCTCCATCACCGCTCGGACGGTCAGTCCTCGTCGTCGGACCCGCCGATCGCGCCGCCCGCCCCGCTGCCCGGCCCGGCCGCGAGGTCGGTCTGCAGGTGGATGACGCCGTAGTGGTAGCCGTGCCGGCGGTAGACCACGCTCGGCAGGCCGCTGTCCTTCTCCACGAAGAGGTAGAAGTCGTGGCCGACCAGCTCCATCTCGTAGAGCGCCTGGTCCAGCGCCATGGGGGCGGCCGGGTGCGTCTTCTCCCGGACCACCAGCGGGCCTTCGCCCTCCACTTCCAGGGATCCCATCATGGTCTTGCGGACGGCGCCGTTCGTCTCGCCCTCCGGCGCCGTCGTGGCCGGGAGCGCGGCCAGGGCCGCGGTCGCCTCGGCGACGCTGATCGGGGTGCGGCCGTTCGCGCCGCCCTTGTGCACCCGACGCCGGTCCGCGGACTTGCGCAGCTGCGCGTCGAGCTTCGCCGAGGCCAGGTCGAGCGCCGCGTACGGGTCGGCGGCGGCGGCTTCGGCCCGGATCACGGGGCCGCGGCTGCGGAGAGTGATCTCGACCCGATCGGAGCGGTCGGCCTGCCGCGGGTTGTGCTCCTTGGACACCTCGACGTCCAGGCTGATGGCCTTGGCGTCGAACTTCTGGACCTTCTCCAGCTTCTCGGCCACGTGCTCGCGGAACCTCTTGGGCACCTCGGTCTTGCGGCCCTTGACGACGATGTCCACGCAGAACTCCGATCCCTCGTGCTGACGCCGATCCGGGTGCTACCGGACCGGACTGAGACCCAGCTGGACCAGCCCATCCACTGCTGACCCCCCGCCCCCGCCGCCAGCGGCGGGAAACGACTGGCCCTCACCTCACTTCCTCCCCACCAGGGACGGTTGAAACCCCCTGGGCCTTATCGAACACCTCACACGGGTTTTCCGCCTCCCCAGGCGATGAGGAGGGTATGACCCGATACTGCGGTCGGGCGGTCAAGCTGGTCCACCCTGTCTACCCTCTCGCGGGTGAAGTATGGGTAAATACCTGGACAACGCCCCCCATACGGCGGATCCTGTGCTGACTCTCCGTGCCTGCCACCGCCAGGAGCAGCCGTGCCGCCGTCCCCCGCCGCCACCCGCCCGCCGGCCGCCCAAGGGCCGTTCGGCCACGCACTGGCCGGGCTGCTGGACGTCCTGCTGCCCGCCGACTGCGCGGGCTGCGGCAGCGAGCGCACCCAGCTCTGCCCGGCCTGCCGGCGCGCGCTGGCCAGCGCACGGCCGGCCCCGACCGTGCTGCCCTGGACGCACGCCGCCGCGCCGTACACCGGTGCGGTCCGGCAACTGCTGCTCGCCCACAAGGAGCGGGGCGCGCTGCGGCTGGCCGGGCCGCTCGGCGAGGCCCTCGGACGGGCGGTGCGCTCCGCCCTGGGGGCACGGGCCGGGGCCGCGCCGCTGCTGCTGGTCCCGATGCCCTCGGCCCGCTCGGCCGTCCGCGCCCGCGGGCACGATCCGACGCTGCGGCTGGCCGGGGCGGCCGCCCGCTCACTGCGCCGGACCGGCCTGGACGTCCGGGCCGCGCCGCTGCTGCGGCACACCCGGCCGGTCGCCGACCAGGCCGGGCTGAACGCGGCCGAGCGGCGCCGCAACCTGCGCGGAGCCCTGACCGTGCTGCCGCGCGCCCGGACCGGGCCCGCGGGCCTCGCGGGCCGTCACCCGGTGCTGGTGGACGACCTGGTGACCACCGGGGCCAGCCTCGCCGAGGCCGCCCGGGCGCTGGCCGACGCCGGCCTGCCGGCCCGGGCCGGGGCCACGGTCGCGGCCACCGCGCGCCCGGCCGGCTGACCGCCGCCGCCGGGTCAGCTCGCGCGGCCGGCCCCGCGGCGGGCCCGGGAAGGCCCGTCGGCCCGCCCGGACGCGCCGTCAGCCCGCGTAGAGGAAGGACCGGGGCTTGTCGATCAGCGAGGCTTCCCGCCACTGGTGGTTGACCAGGCGGAAGGCCTTGATCTCGCTCGGCTTGCCGTCCGCCTGCTTGACCTCGCCCATCGCGAGCACCGGCGGCGCCTGGGTCAGGCTGTCCCCCCGGGACTCCGAGGCCGCGACGGTCGTCATGCTCTCGGCGCTCTGCAGCTGGGTGTCCGTGCTCTGCGAGCCGTCGGTGCTGATGAAGTACAGCTGCTGGGTCCGGTCGGACTCCTTGCCGAGCACGAGCAGCTGGTCGGTCTCCGCCCAGGACACCGAGGCGACGTCGGTGAGCGTGGGGGCGGCCCGGCGCAGCCCGGTGATCTTCACGGTCGGCGCCTGCGGGGTGCCGTCGTGCACCACCAGTCCGAACCACAGCGAGCGGACGGCCGAGCCCGGGGTCCTGGCCACCAGGGCGACCCGGACGCCGTCCGAGGAGATCTTCAGCGACTGCACGGTCTGCCCGGTCAGCCCCTCGACCGGCACGGTGTACGACTTGGCGCCGCGCACCATCACCACCCGCGGGGCCTGCTTGTTGCGGTCCACCACCCAGAGGTCGCCGCGGCCGTCCCAGGTGGGCGAGGCGAAGCCGTCCTCCTTGTCGCCGCCCTTGGCCGGAGAGCTGAGCACCGGCTCGCCCATGGTCACCGCGCTGTCCGACAGCGGCACCGAGTAGACCTGGTGGCCGTCCTCGCTGATCGCCGCGACCTGGGTGCCGCTGCGGCCGACCGCGACGGCGCCGAGCGGCGGCTTGGTGTTCGACTGCGGCTTGCCGAGGACGCCGCGGACCGGATCGCCGGGGCCCCCCTCGTCGGTCGCCACCAGGGCGCCGTCGGCACGCTGGTAGTACTGCTTCCCGGGCGTCGGCCCGGCCAGCGCACCGGGGCCGGTGGGCGGTTCGTCGCCGCGGCCGACGGTGCAGGAACCGTGCGGCCCCTTCAGCTCCAGCCGCTCGACCTGGCCCTTGCCCTGGTCGGCGAGGGTGTAGAAGAACTGGGTCGCCATCCGCCGGCAGGCCATCGGCTCGCCGAGGTCGACCCCGCCGATCTGCAGGTGGGCGACCCTGCCGTCGTCGATGGTCACCCGCTCGACCCTGACGCCGCTCGGGAACGCCGTCCGGACCACCGGCGAGAGCCAGGTCGAGGGCCCGTCGGCCACCGCCTGGGCCGCCGTGGCCAGCGGGTCTATCCGGCGCCGCAGGTAGACCGGGTCGGCGACCAGCACCTCCTGGCCGACGTTCCCGGAGGCCACCGCCGACGGGTCGGGCGCGGTGTAGAAGAACCGCGCGACCTGCCGGAAGCTGTTCCGGAAGTTGGTCTCGTTCATGATCACGCCGGTCGGCAGCTTGTCGATCCGCCACTCGTCCTTCTCCCGGACGAAGGTGAAGTCGGACGAGACGTTGTTCTGCCCTGCGACCAGCTGGTACGAGTGCTTCTCGTCGACGGTGGCGACCAACTGCCCGCTCACCGGCACCGAGACCGTGGTGTCCGCGTCGGTGACGTCCTGGCCGCCCGGGATGGTCGTGGACGAGAGCACCCGGATCTCCGCCTCGGGCTTCCACTCCGCGGCGGCGCTCTCGGTGAGGTACTTGCGCGCGGTGTCGTACCCCTCGTCGGCGGTCACCGCGTCCAGGAACCCGGTCAGCAGCTCGCGCGGCTTGGCGCCCCGGCCGGGTGCCACCGGGTACACCCGGGCCTGCAGGTTCTTGTCGGCCGACCCCTGGGGCAGCTCCACCCGGGCGATGCCGCCGGAATCCGGCATGGTCGCGCAGCCGCTCGCCACCAGGGCGCCGACCAGCGTGCCGACCGCCGCGAGGAGCCGCGACTCAGTCCTGTTGCTCGTCCCTCGCACGCTGCGACCCCTCCGCGTCCGTCGTCCCGCCCGTCACGTCCGGCTCCGCCGTCCGCTGTGCCACCGACGGCCGTCCGGGCGTCGGGTCCACCATGACCTGGGCGCCGGTGGCCCCGTACCCGGCGGCCGTCCACACGCCCGAGGGGTCCGCGCGCGGCCCCTCCGGCAGTCGGCTGCGGCCCAGCCCGGGGCCGATGTTCAGCACCCCGCCGAGCCCGCTGCCGAGGCTGCTGCCCACGGCCTCCGGCGTCTCCGCCTGGTCCTCGACCGCGGCCGTCGCCGTCGCCCCGGACGGGCTGATCGCCCGCCGGTACGGCGTGCCCTGCGCGCCCAGGCCCCGGTTGTTGCGGGAGTCCTCCGGCTCCAGCCGGAACGGCGCCCGGGTGATCTCGCCGCCGCGGGTGCGCGGCAGGGTGAGCCGGAAGTGCGAGCCGCCGCCGGGCTCGCCCCAGGCCTGGAGCCAGCCGCCGTGCAGGTGGGCGTCCTCGACGGCGATGGACAGGCCGAGGCCGGTGCCGCCGGTGGTCCGCACCCGGGACGGGTCGGCCCGCCAGAAACGGTGGAACACCCGGGACGCCTCGCCCGGCTTGAGTCCGATGCCGTAGTCGCGCACGCCGACCGCGACCGCGCCGTCCGCGGAGCCCAGCCGGACCACCACGTCACGGCCCTCGCCGTGCTCCAGGGCGTTGACCACCAGGTTGCGCAGGATGCGCTCGATCCGTCGGGAGTCCACCTCGGCCAGCACCGGCTCGCCGTCGCCGCGGATCACCACGGCACTGCCCTTGGCCTCGGCGAGCGGCTCGGCGGCCTCGACCACCCGCGCGACGATCTCGCGCAGGTCGACCGGCTCGGCGTCCAGGATCGCGGCGCCGGCGTCGAAGCGGCTGATCTCCAGCAGGTCGGCGAGCAGCGACTCGAAGCGGTCCAGCTGGCCCTGCAGCAGCTCCGCCGAGCGGGCCGCCATCGGGTCCAGGTCCTCGCGGCTGTCGTAGATGAGGTCGGCGGCCATCCGGACCGTGGTCAGCGGGGTGCGCAGCTCGTGCGAGACGTCCGAGACGAACCGCCGCTGCACCCGGGACAGCTCCTCCAGCTGCCGGATCTGCGCCTGGAGGGCGTTGGCCATCCGGTTGAAGGACTCGCCGAGGCGGGCGATGTCGTCCGTCCCGGTGACCTTCATCCGCTCTTCCAGGTGGCCGTCGGCGAGCCGCTCGGAGATCCCGGCGGCCATCCGGACCGGGGTGACCACCTGGCGCACCACGACCCAGGCGATGCCGCCCATGAGGATCACCACGAACACCCCGGCGGTCGCCAGGGTGCCGGTGACCAGGTTGAGGGTGTCGGTCTCCTGGCCGAAGGAGAACACGTAGAACATCTGGTAGCTGTTCCCGGCCGCGGCCGGGCCGACGAACTGCATGCCGAGGGCCAGCCCGGGCTCGGACTTCCCGCCGCTCTCGGGCGAGCGGTGGATCCGGGTCGGCTGGTCGAACATCTGGCCGGGCTCGGAGGCGAGCTTGGCCCGCAGGGCGTCCGGGATGCTGATCGGCTGGATGTCGCCCGAGTAGCGCGGCGCGAAGCCGGCGGTGTCGGGGACGACGGCGCCGGTGCCGGGGGCCATGGCGATCACCGAATAGACGGTCTGCCCGCTCCCGGCAAGGTCGTTGACCTGCCGCAGCAGCCAGGTGCCGGTCTCGTCGACGGTCGGGTCGGCGGTGCCCCGCAGCTTCTGGTCCCGGGCCTCGTCGATCTTCTTCTGCTCGACCTGGAAGCCGATCCGGGCCTGCGCGCGGGCGGCGTCCATCTTGGTGTCGAGCAGGCCGGTGCGCACCTGCGCCACCACGACCACACCCAGCACCAGGACGACCGCGATGGACGCGAGCAGGGACACCGCGACCACGCGCAGCTGGATCGACCGGCGGTAGAGCGTGGCCACCCGGTGCACGGGGCGGCGCAGCTGACGCTTGACCAGCGCCACCACGGCGGAAGGGCCTCGCCGGCGGCGGGTGGTCGAACTCAGCACGTCGCCGCGCACGGCACCGGCCCCGTCGGCCGCGGAACCCGACGGGGTGTCGTCTGCCCGGTCCGTCACGTCAGCTGGGTCCGGCCTTGTAGCCGACGCCGCGGACGGTCACCACGATCTCGGGGCGCTCCGGGTCCTTCTCGATCTTGGAACGCAGGCGCTGCACATGGACGTTGACCAGGCGGGTGTCCGCCGCGTGGCGGTAGCCCCAGACCTGCTCCAGCAGCACCTCGCGGGTGAACACCTGCCAGGGCTTGCGGGCCAGCGCGACCAGCAGGTCGAACTCCAGCGGGGTCAGCGGGATGCCCCGGCCGTCCCGCTTCACCGAGTGGCCGGCCACGTCGATCACCAGGTCGCCGATGGTCAGCTGCTCGGGCGTGGGCTCCTCGGCGCGGCGCAGCCGCGCACGCACCCGGGCCACCAGCTCCTTGGGCTTGAACGGCTTGGTGACGTAGTCGTCGGCGCCGGACTCCAGACCCACCACCACGTCGACCGTGTCGGTCTTCGCGGTCAGCATCACGATCGGGATGCCCGACTCCGCCCGGATCTGCCGGCACACGTCGATGCCGTCCCGGCCGGGCAGCATCAGGTCCAGCAGGACCAGGTCCGGCTTGGTCTCCCGGAACGCCGCTAGCGCCCTGTCCCCATCCGCGACGAAAAACGGCTCAAAACCCTCACCCCGCAGCACGATGCCGAGCATCTCGGCCAGTGCGGAGTCGTCATCAACGACGAGGACGCGTCCCTTCATGCGTCCATCTTCTCATTACCGGATTGTGACCTGCCGCACAGCAGTGCCAATGCTCCAGAACGGCCAACTCTCCCACCGGTGCATTCCGGCCATACCGGGCGAATGCGCCCGCCGGGAACGCCCCCGGCCCCCTCCGGACCCCCTCCGGACCCGCTGCGGACCACCGCCCGACCCGCCGCCGAGGACCGTTGCCGATCAGCAACCGGATCGCCATGGGGCTGGTTTCCGGCCCCATGGCACGATGGGCGCTGCGCGCGGGCGGAAGATCCGTTCGCAGTCGCGCCCGTGACGCCCTCCGAGGAGCAGTGATGACCGACACCCCGGGCTGGGCCTCGCCCAGCTCGTCCGAGCCTCCCCGCGACGACGCCCGGCCCCCGGCCGACGCGCCCGCCGCCGTGCCCGGGCCGTCGGCACCACCGCAGGACACCGCAGGCCGCCCCGGCCCGGCCGGCGCCCCCCGGCCCGGAGAGCAGTGGGGACAGCAGTGGGGCCAGCAGTGGGGGCAGCAGCCTCCCGGCGGCCACCGCCCGTACGGCTGGGGCGCCCCGGCGAGCCCCAAGCCGGGCGTCATCCCGCTGCGCCCGCTGAGCTTCGGCGAACTGCTGGACGGTGCCGTCACCACCGTCCGCCGGCACTGGCGCACCGTGCTCGCGCTCTCGCTCGGCCTCGCCGTGCTCTCCCAGGCCGGCTCCGTCGTGGTCAACCTGCTGGTCAAGGGGAAGACCGGCGAGTCCACCCAGACCCTGCGGATGCTGGCCGGGCTGCCGCTGGAGCTGCTGCTCAACGTGTTCGCCACCGCGCTGCTCACCATCGTGGTCAGCCGCGCCGTCCTCGGCCGGTCGGTGACCGCCGGGGAGGCCTGGCGCGACGCCCGCCCCCGGCTGCTCCAACTGCTCGGGCTGACCCTGCTCACCGCCCTGCTGGGCCCCGGTGTGATCCTGCTCGGCTTCGCCCCCATGGTCGGGTACGGCCTCGCCGGCCAGGGCTCCGCCGCCGTCACCGGCCTGCTGAGCCTGCTCGGTCTGCTGACCCTGCCGGTCGCCGCCTGGCTGTGGATCCGCTTCAGCCTCGCCGCCCCGGCCCTGATGCTGGAGAAGCAGGGCGTGCTGACGGCACTGTCGCGCTCGCGGCGCCTGGTCCGCGGCGCCTGGTGGCGGGTCCTCGGCATCACCGTGCTGGGCTACGTGCTGGCGTTCGTCGTCGCGATGGTCGTCGTGGTCCCGGCCCAGCTCATCGGCCTGCTGCTGGGCTTCGAGAAGCTCAGCCGCCAGGGCCTGCCCGACGCCGCCGACCAGGGCGTCGCCATGCTGCTCCTGCTGGCGGTCGCCGGGATCATCGCCGGCACCTTCACCACCCCGTTCATCGCCGCCGTCGGCGTGCTGGTCTACATCGACCAGCGGATCCGCCGCGAGGCCCTGGACATCGAGCTCGCCCGCGCGGCCGGCCTGCCCGAGCACGGCGGCACCGGCTGGGGCGGCGGCCCGGGCAACCCGACGTCAGCGAGGCGCTGAGCCGGATGCCGAACTGGGGGGAAGGGCTGCTCGCCGCGGGCGGCGCACCGGTCACCGTGCCGCGTGACCCGGCGCGCGAGGCCGCCCGCGACGAACTGCTCGACGCGGAGTACCACAAGCACGACCCGTCCGTGCTGCAGCGGATCACGGACTGGATCTACGACCACATCGCCAGAGCGCTCGACAGCATCTCCGGCGACGGCACCACCGGCACCACCGGACTGATCCTCTTCCTGATCGTCGCGGTGCTGATCGGCGCCGCGCTCTGGTGGCGCCTCGGCGCACCGCGCCGCGCCGCCCGCACCGTCCCGGACGTGTACGGCGCCGAGGGCCCGCGCAGCGCCGACCAGTACCGGGCGGACGCAGCCGGGCACGCCGCCGCCGGACGCTGGACCGAAGCCGTCCGCGAGCAGATGCGCGCCCTGGTGCGCAGCCTGGAGGAGCGCACCCTGCTCGACATCCGCCCCGGCCGCACCGCCGACGAGGCCGCCACCGAGGCCGGCCGGGCGCTGCCCGAGCACGCCGCCGCACTGGCCGCGGCCGCCCGGACCTTCGACGACATCGCGTACGGCGAGCGCACCGCCGACCAGGACGCCTACCGGCTGCTGCACGAGCTCGACCGGACCCTGGAGCGCACCCGCCCGGTCCTCGCGCCCGACACCGCCGGTGCCGCCGTCCCGGCCCCGACCCCGGGAGGAGCGGCATGACCGGTACCGTCCCCACGCCCCCGCCCGGCACCGAGGCGCCCGGCACCCCGACCAGCCTCACCCCCAGCACGCGCGGCCTGTGGCGCCGGGCCCGCTGGTACCTGGCCGTCCTCGCCGCCCTGCTGATCGGCGCCGCCGCCGTGTCCGCCCTCGACCAGGACCGCCGCTACCCGCCGCTGGACCCGCGCTCGTACGACCGCGACGGCGCCCACGCCGTCGTCGCCCTGCTCGAACGCCAGGGCATCAAGGCCGAGCTCAGCACCGACCCGACCACCACCCCGGCCGGACCGGACACCCTCGTGCTGCCCGAACCCGACCTGCTCGACCCCGCCCAGCTGCGCGCCGTCGCCGCCGCCCGGCACCGGCGGCTGGTCCTGGTCGCCCCCGGCCCGGCCGCGCTCACCGCGCTCGCCCCCGGCATCCGGCTGTCCGACGACACGGGCGGACCGGCCTACGCCTCCGTCCGCTCCACCCCCGCCGACTGCTCGCTCACCGAGGCCGTCCGGGCCGGCAGCGCCCAGCAGGGCGGCATGCTCTACACCAGCGGCAGCCGCGGCGAGGGCTGCTACGCCCGCGGCCACGGCTACCCGCTGGTCGGCCTCCCCGTCGGCGACGGCGACCACGACGTCATCGTGCTCGGCAGCGGAACCTTCCTGCACAACGGCGAACTGACCAAGGACGGCGACGCCTCCCTCGCCCTCGGCCTGCTCGGCTCGCAGCCCCGCCTCACCTGGCACCTGCCCGACTACTCCGCCCCGCTCCCCGAGGGCGCCCGCACCAAGACCTTCGGCGACTACCTGCCGAGCGGCTGGCACTGGGCCGGCTACCAGCTCGCCGTCGCCGCCGTGCTCGCCGCCCTCTGGCGCGGGCGCCGGCTCGGCCCGGTGGTCAGCGAGAACCTGCCCGTGGTGGTCCGCGCCGCCGAGACCACCACGGGCCGCGCCCGCCTGTACCGGCGGGCCAGGGCCCGCGGCCGCGCCGCCGAGGCGCTGCGCGGCGCCACCGCCCACCGCCTCGCCCCCGCCCTGGGCGTCCCGCTCCGGGCCGGCGCACCCGACTCCGACGCGCTCTGCGTCGCCGTGGCCGACCGGCTGCCCGCCCGGCCCGCCGGGGACGTCCGGGCCCTGCTGTACGGCCCGCCCCCGACCGACGACGCCGCACTGCTGCGGCTCGCCGACGACCTCGACGCCCTCGAAAGGCAGGTACGGAACCCGTGACCGACCAGGCAACCGCCCAGCTCCGCTCCGTCCCCGGCACGGCACCCGCTACCCCCGCCACCGACCCGCGCACCGCGCTGACCGCCCTGCGCGCCGAGATCGGCAAGGCCGTGGTCGGCCAGGACGCCGCCGTCACGGGCTTGGTCGTCGCCCTGCTCTGCGGCGGCCACGTGCTGCTGGAGGGCGTCCCCGGCGTCGCCAAGACCCTGCTGGTGCGCACCCTGTCCACCGCGCTCAGCCTGGGGACCAAGCGCATCCAGTTCACCCCCGACCTGATGCCCGGCGACGTCACCGGCTCGCTCGTCTACGACGCCCGCACCGCCGAGTTCTCCTTCCAGCCCGGCCCGGTCTTCACCAACCTGCTGCTCGCCGACGAGATCAACCGCACCCCTCCGAAGACCCAGGCCGCCCTGCTGGAGGCCATGGAGGAGCGCCAGGTCACGGTGGACGGCGAACCGCGCGCCCTGCCCGTCCCGTTCCTGGTCGCCGCGACCCAGAACCCGGTCGAGTACGAGGGCACCTACCCGCTGCCCGAGGCCCAGCTGGACCGCTTCCTGCTCAAGCTGATCCTGCCGCTGCCCGACCGCGACCAGGAGTTCCAGGTGCTCTCCCGGCACGCCGCCGGCTTCGACCCCCGGGACCTCCGCGCGGCCGGCGTCCGCCCGGTCGCCGGGCCCGAGCACCTGGTCGCCGCCCGCGAGCAGATCGCCAAGCTGACCGTCTCCCCCGAGATCCTCGCCTACATCGTCGACCTCTGCCGGGCCACCCGGCAGTCCCCGTCGCTGTCGATCGGCGTCTCCCCGCGCGGCGCCACCGCCCTGCTCGCCGCCTCCCGCGCCTGGGCCTGGCTGGCCGGCCGCGACTACGTCACCCCGGACGACGTCAAGGCGCTCGCCCTGCCCACCCTGCGGCACCGGGTCGCACTGCGCGCCGAGGCCGAGATGGAGGGCGTCACCGCCGACTCCGTCATCCAGGCCGTCCTCGCCCAGACGCCCGCACCCCGCTGACCCGGGCACACCCCACCGCGGCACGCCGTCCCACACCCCACCGCACCACACCCGTTTCCGGCCCTCCGGCCCACGGGCTACCGGCCCACGGGCCACCGACTCACGGGCTTCCGAAGGAGCGCACCGCATGGCCCTCACCGGGCGAACCGCCCTGCTCGCCGCACTCGGCGCGCTCGTCGTGGGCCTGCTGCTGCCGTCCTGGACCGGGATCGGCCTGGTCACCGGCGCGGTGCTGGTCGCCGTCGCGGTCGACCTGGTGCTCGCCGCCCCGGTCCGCGGCCTGCGACTCGGACGGAGCGGCGACACCACCGTGCGGCTCGGCGAGCCCGCCACGGTCGAACTGACCGTCACCAACCCGTCCGGCCGACTGCTCCGCGGCCTGGTCCGCGACGCCTGGGCCCCGTCCGCCTGGCGCCCCGGCACCGCCGAGGCCGCCTCCCGGCACGCCCTGACCCTCCCCGGCGGCGAGCGGCGCCGGATCACCACCGTGCTCACCCCCACCCGCCGCGGCGACCACCACGCCCACCGGGTGACGGTCCGCTCGCTCGGCCCGCTCGGCCTGGCCGGCCGCCAGGGCTCGCACCTCGTCCCCTGGACGGTCCGCGCACTGCCCCCGTTCGCCAGCCGCAAGCACCTGCCCTCCCGGCTCGCCCGGCTGCGCGAACTCGACGGCCGCACCTCGGTGCTGACCCGCGGCCAGGGCACCGAGTTCGACTCCCTGCGCGAGTACCTGCCCGGCGACGACGTCCGCTCCATCGACTGGCGCGCCAGCGCCCGCCGGAACACCGTCGCCGTCCGCACCTGGCGCCCCGAACGCGACCGGCACATCCTCGTCGTCCTCGACACCGGCCGCACCTCGGCCGGCCGGGTCGGCGACGCACCCCGCCTGGACGCCGCCCTCGACGCCGCGCTGCTGCTCACCGCCCTCGCCACCCGGGCCGGCGACCGGGTCGACCTGCTCGCCCACGACTCCCGCAAGCGCGTCACCGTGGCCGGCAGCTCGGCCCACGAGGTACTGCCCGCCTTCACCAACGCGATGGCCGGGCTCGAACCCGCCCTGCACGAGACCGACATGCGCTCACTGGTGGCCACCGCACTCAAGATGGCCCCCCAGCGCTCGCTGATCGTGCTGCTCACCGGCCTCGACGCGGCCCCGGTCGAGGACGGGCTGCGCCCGCTGCTGCCCATGCTCACCAAGCGCCACGAGGTCGTCCTCGCCTCCGTCGCCGACCCGCAGCTGGAGGTCCTCGCCGCCGGGCGGGGCACCCTGGACGCGGTCTACGGCGCGGCGGCCGCCGAACAGACCCGCGCCGACCGCCGGGCCACCGCCGAGCGCCTCACCCGCCACGGCGTCACCGTCCTGGACGCCCCGCCGGCCCGGATCGCCCCGGCCCTGGCCGACACCTACCTGGCGATGAAGGCCGCCGGCCGGCTCTGAGCCGCTGCCCTCCGGATGCCGCCCAGGCGGATCCGACGCTCCGTCACTCCCGGGTCCGCCCCCTCAACCCAGCGTTGAGCCGGGCCGCCTGACGGGTCAGGTGCTCGCGCTCGGCGAGGTTGGACGCCTTGAGCGCCGCCTCCGCGTACAGCCGCGACGCCGTCGCCGCGTCCCCGTCGCGCTCGTGCAGGTACGCCGCCACCGCCGTGTACCGGGGCAGCGCGTCGTCCAGTTCGGCGAGCTCCGCCAGCCCGGCGCGCGGACCGTCCGCCTCGCCGACCGCCACCGCGCGGTTGAGCCGCACCACCGGACTGGCGGTCAGCCGGACGAGCTCGTCGTACCATTCGACGATCTGCACCCAGTCCGTCTCCTCGGCGGTGGGGGCGTCGGCGTGCAGCGCCGCGACGGCCGCCTGGGCCTGGAACTCGCCCAGCCGGTCCCGGGCCAGGGCCCTGTGCAGGATCCCGATGCCCTCGGCGATCAGTCCGGTGTCCCAGCGGGCGCGGTCCTGCTCGGCCAGCGGCACCAGCGCACCGTCGGGCCCGGTCCGGCCGGCCCGCCGGGCGTGGTGCAACAGCATCAGGGCCAGCAACCCCGCCACCTCGGGATGATCGATCACCGCCGCGAGCTGCCGGGTGAGCCGGATCGCCTCGGCCGCGAGGTCGACATCACCGGAGTAGCCCTCGTTGAAGACCAGGTAGAGCACCCGGAGCACGGTGGCGACGTCCCCGGGCTGATCGAACCGGACGCCGGAGACGGTGCGCTTGGCCCTGCTGATCCGCTGCGCCATCGTCGCCTCGGGCACCAGATAGGCCCGGGCGATCTGGCGGGTGGTCAGCCCGCCCACCGCACGCAGGGTCAGCGCGACGGCCGAAGAGGGCGTCAACGACGGGTGGGCGCACAGGAAGTAGAGCTGGAGCGTGTCGTCCGCACCGGCCGCGGGCCCCGGCCCCGGCTCCTGCTCGACCAGGTCCTCCCGACGGCGCCGGGCGGCATCCGACCGGGCCGCGTCCAGGAACTTGCGCCAGGCCACGGTGACCAGCCAGCCCTTGGGGTCGCGCGGCTGCCCGTCGGACCAGACCCGGACCGCCTCGACCAGCGCCTCCTGCACGGCGTCCTCGGCCGCCGCGAAATCCGCTCCGCGGCGGACGAGGACACCGATGACGCTCGGCGTGAGGCTCCTCAACAGGGCCTCGTTCATCGGGCAGGTCACTCCGTGATGGTCGGCGGCATGGCGAGGAACGGGCGCAGTTCCAGCCACTCGTGGATCGGCTTCCCCCCGGCCCCGGGCGCGGCCGACAGCTCCCCGGCCAGCTCGACGGCGCGCTCGTAGCTGTCGACGTCGATCACCATCCAGCCGGCGATGAGGTCCTTGGTCTCCGCGAACGGACCGTCGGTGACCGGCGGACGCCCCTCGCCGTCGTACCGGACCCACGTCCCCTCGGGTGCGAGCGCCTGACCGTCGACGAACTCGCCGGTCTTCTCCAGCCGGTCCGCGAAGTCCTGCATGTAGGTGATGTGCGCCGTGACCTCCTCCGGCGTCCACTGGTCCATCGGCACGCAGTTGACCGCGTCCGGGGCACCCCGGTAGTGCTTCAGCAGCAGGTACTTGGCCATCGTCGTCTCCTCGGAGCTTGGTGCGACCCATTCTGGCCGCGCTCACCCCGGGGACGGTGCCGGGCACGGGTTCTCGACACGGCCGGCCGAGATTTTTTCGACCCACCCGCGGCCGGCCTGTCGGGCCCGGAAGCCTCGTTGGGCCGGTTGGGCCGGTTGGGCCCATTGGGCCCGGAAACGCGAAGAACCCCCATCCGGATCCCGGATGGGGGTTCTTCTGAATAATTGTTCGGCGGCGTCCTACTCTCCCACAGGGTCCCCCCTG
>NZ_JBHXTL010000171.1:0-16978 GCF_042677365.1 Kitasatospora sp. NPDC127116 | reverse complement strand
GGGGGGGGGGGCGCGTTCGTTGGGGGGGGGGGGGGGGGGGGGGGGGGGCGGGCCGGGGGGGGCCGCCGCCGCGGGGAGTCACACCCGGAAGGGAGGGGTCACGGACGCAGGGGTGACACGGGGCGGGATCACATGCGGAAGACGCCGTACGGAGCGGGCGGTGCCAGCGGGGCGTTGGCGCAGGCGGTGAGCGCGAGACCGACGACGGTGCGGGTGTCCATCGGGTCGATCACACCGTCGTCCCAGAGCCGGGCGGTGGCGTAGTAGGCGTTGCCCTGGCGCTCGTACTGCTCGCGGACGGGGCGCTTGAACTCCTCCTCCGCCTCGGCCGGCCACTGCTCGCCGTGCGCCTCCAGCTGGTCGCGGCGGACGGTGGCGAGGACGGAGGCCGCCTGTTCGCCGCCCATCACGGAGATCTTGGCGCCCGGCCACATCCACAGGAAGCGAGGTGAGTAGGCCCGGCCGCACATCGAGTAGTTGCCGGCCCCGTACGAGCCGCCGACCACCACGGTCAGCTTCGGGACGCGGGTGCAGGCGACGGCGTTGACCATCTTGGCGCCGTGCTTGGCGATGCCGCCCGCCTCGTACTGCCGGCCGACCATGAACCCGGTGATGTTCTGGAGGAAGAGGAGGGGGATGCCGCGCTGGTCGCACAACTCGATGAAGTGGGCGCCCTTGACGGCCGACTCGGAGAACAGCACGCCGTTGTTGGCGACGATGCCGACCGGGTGGCCGTGGATCCGGGCGAAGCCGGTGACCAGGGTGGCGCCATACTCCGCCTTGAACTCGGCGAACCGGCTGCCGTCCACCAGGCGGGCGATCACCTCGCGCACGTCGTAGGGCGTGCGCGGGTCGACCGGCACGGCGCCGTACAGGCCCGCCGGGTCGACGGCCGGCGGCTCGACCGGGGTGAGCGGCCACGGCCTGGCCTCGCGCGGGCCGAGCCCGGCGACGATGGTGCGGACGATGGAGAGGGCGTGGGCGTCGTCCTCGGCCAGGTGGTCCGTCACGCCGGAGGTGCGGGAGTGCAGCTCGCCGCCGCCCAGCTCCTCGGCGGTGACCACCTCACCGGTGGCGGCCTTCACCAGCGGCGGGCCGCCCAGGAAGATCGTGCCCTGGTTGCGGACGATCACGGCCTGGTCGCTCATCGCCGGGACGTACGCGCCACCGGCCGTGCACGAGCCGAGCACCGCGGCGATCTGCGGGATGCCCGCGGCGGAGAGCCTGGCCTGGTTGTAGAAGATCCGGCCGAAGTGGTCCCGGTCCGGGAAGACCTCGTCCTGCATCGGGAGGAAGGCGCCGCCGGAGTCCACCAGGTAGACGCAGGGCAGCCGGTTCTCCAGCGCGACCTCCTGGGCGCGCAGGTGCTTCTTCACCGTCATCGGGTAGTAGGTGCCGCCCTTGACGGTGGCGTCGTTGGCGACCACCACCACCTCGCGACCGGCGACCCGGCCGATTCCGGCGATCACCCCGGCCGCGGGCGCCGCGCCGTCGTACATCCCGTCGGCGGCCAGCGGGGCCAGCTCCAGGAAGGGGGAGGCCGGATCGAGCAGGGTGTCCACCCGGTCGCGGGGCAGCAGCTTTCCGCGGGAGGTGTGCCGGGCGCGGGCCTTGGCACCGCCGCCCAGGGCGGCCGCGTCGAGCTTCGCGCGCAGCTCGTCGACCAGGGCCCGGTGCGCTTCGGTGTTCGCGCGGTAGGCCTCGGAGCCCGGGTCGACGGAGCTGCCGAGCCGGGGCGCCGGTGCGGCGGCCGCGGACGGTGCGGCGCCGGGCGCGGCAGTGCCGGCCGCTGCGCCGAGTCGGAAGCCGGTGGATGTTCCGGCGGTTGAGATGACCATTCCCAAGAGCTCCCTTGCCCTCGGCACCAGGTGGGCAGCCGGGTGCGTCCGCCCGTGATCGCCACGTTAATTAACGTTAACTTACGCGCCCAGGTTAACGGCCGATAACCCGACTGTCTACGATGGACGGCATGCCGAACGTCCCCGCCGCCTCCGCGCTCCCCCGCCGCGACCAGATCCGCCGGGAGGCCGCGAGGCTGTTCGCGGCCCGGGGCTTCCTCGGCGTGGGGGTGGACGAGATCGGCAAGGCGGTCGGGATCAGCGGCCCCGGGCTCTACCGCCACTTCGCCGGCAAGGACGCGATGCTCGCGGACCTGCTGATCGGCATCAGCGAGCGCCTGCTGGACGAGGGGCGCCGCCGGGCCGGTGGCGGCGAAGGCCCGGCCGCCGCGCTGGACGCGCTGATCAGCGGCCACGTCGACTTCGCCCTGGGCGACCGGGACCTGATCACCCTGCACGACCGGGAACTGCTGAACCTCAAGGAGGAGGACCGGCGCACCGTCCGCCGGCTCCAGCGCGGCTACGTCGAGCTGTGGGTGGACGTGGTCCGGCAGGCCTACCCGCCGCTGGCCGGCCCCGCCGCCGAGCCGGTGGCGCGGGCCGCCGTGCACGCCGTCTTCGGCCTGATCAACTCGACCCCGCACAGCCTCGGCCCGAACCCCGACCACGGCGAGCGCGTCGCCCTCCAGCGCGACGGCATGGCCGCCCTGCTCCACGCCCTCGCCCACGGCGCGTTCGCGGCGGCCGCGGAATCGGCAGGCGTCCCCGCCGACGGTTCGGCATCCGCGGGCGTCCCCGCCGACGGTTCGGCGTCCGCGGGCGTCCCCGCCGACGGTTCGGCGTCCGCGGGCGTTTGAGGCGCTCGGCGGCAGTCCGTCCGGAGGCCTGGTCCCAAAGGGTGACGCCCGACCCGTCCCCGGCCGCTGGGCGCGCGAGGGGTCGTCGGCGATCCTGGAGACGGCCGGGGGAGTGGGCCGTTCGAGTGTCCGCCCGGGAATCACCGCAGGCCGTCGGCTGTTGGCCAGTCCGCCGGGCCGGATGATCGGGGCTTCCCCTGGTCGGCCCCGAACCCCTCCGGCTCGGAAACGCCATGGCGGCCACCCGACGAAATGGTTAGCATCCCTAAATATGCCTGAGACTCACGGATCCACGGTGGAGCAATCCCCGAGCGGCCCTCCGGCCCCCGGCCCGACCCCGGAGGCTCCCGCCGACAGCCCGCAGACCGCCGTCGGGAACACCGGTCCGGCCGCGGAGGCCGCCCAAGGCGCCGAGGCGGCCGGCTGGCTGCGCCGTCTGGTCGGCTACAGCTGGCGGTCCCGGCGCAGCCTGCTGCTCGCGTTCGGCGCCTCGCTCCTCGGCATGGCCGTCACCGCGCTGGTGCCGCTGGTCACCAAGCTGATCATCGACGACGTCATCATCGCCCACATCCGTTCGCTGGCCCCCTGGGCGGTGGTGCTGCTGCTCGCCGCCCTCGTGGTCTTCGGCTGCACCCAGGTCCGCCGCTACTACGGCGGCCAGCTCGCGGTCGACGTCCAGCACGACATGCGCAGCGACCTGTTCCGCTCGCTCGGCCGGCTCGACGGCCACCGCCAGGACCGGCTGGACACCGGTCAGGTGATCGGGCGGGCGACCTCCGACCTCCAGCTGGTCAACGGCCTGCTCTCGATGCTGCCGATGATGACCGGCTACCTGCTGATGTTCGTCATGTCGCTGGCCGTGATGGTCTGGCTGTCCCCGCCGCTCACCCTGGTCGCCCTGGTCATGGCCCCCGCGCTGTGGTGGGTCTCGGTGCTCGGCCGCAAGCGCCTCTTCCCCGCCACCTGGGCCGCCCAGCAGGAGGCGGCCGCCGTCGCGGGCGTGGTGGACGGCGCGATCGGCGGCGTCCGCGTGGTCAAGGGCTTCGGACAGGAGGCGCAGGAGCTCGACAAGCTGGAGGCGGCCTCCCACAACCTCTTCGCGGCCCGGCTCCGGTCGATCCGGCTGAACGCCCGGTACAACCCGGCGATGCAGGCGATCCCGGCGCTCGCCCAAGTCGGCGTCCTCGCCTTCGGCGGCTGGCTGGCCGTCGACGGCCGGGTCACGCTGGGGACCTTCGTCGCCTTCTCCACCTACGTCGCCCAGATGACCGGCCCGGTCCGGATGATGACCATGGTCATCACCGTCGGCCAGCAGGCCCGGGCCGGCGTCGAGCGGGTCCTGCAGCTGATCGACGAGCGCCCGCTGGTCCAGGAGCGACCGGACGCCCGCACCCTGGACCTCGCGCACGGTGGCCCCCCGGCCGGCGCCTCGGCGATCGGCACCCCCGCCAACGCCCACGCCGACGCTGCCGCCGACGCCCTCGCTGCCGCCCCCGTAGGCCCGCGGACCCCCGACGTCGCCCTGGAATTCGACCGGGTCGAGTTCCGCTACGACCCCGAGCACCCCGCCCCCGTCCTGCACGGCCTCAGCCTGAAGCTGGCCCCCGGCGAGACCCTCGCCCTGGTCGGCGCCTCCGGCTCCGGCAAGTCGACGGTGGCCCAGCTGGTGCCCCGCTTCTACGACCCCGCCTCCGGCACCGTCCGCCTGTACGGCCACGACCTGCGCGACCTCACGCTGGACTCGGTCCGCGCGACGGTCGGCATCGTCCCCGAGGAGAGCTTCCTCTTCTCCGAGTCGGTCCGCACCAACATCTCCTACGGCCGTCCGGACGCGACGGACGAACAGGTGGTCGCCGCAGCCCGCGCCGCCCAGGCCGACGAGTTCGTCCGCGCGCTGCCGGACGGCTACGACACCAAGGTCGGCGAGCAGGGCCTGACCCTCTCCGGCGGCCAGCGCCAGCGCATCGCACTGGCCCGGGCGATCCTCACCGACCCCCGGATCCTGCTGCTGGACGACGCCACCTCGGCGGTGGACCCGCAGATCGAGGCGGAGATCCACGACGCGCTGCGCTCGGTGATGACCGGCCGCACCACGCTGCTGATCGCCCACCGCCGTTCGACCCTCCAACTCGCCGACCGGATCGCCGTCCTGGAGCGCGGCCGGCTGCTGGACCTCGGAACCCACGAGGAACTCGAAGCCCGATGTCCCCAGTACCGGGCCCTGATCACCGACCCCGAGGCCGGCTCCGCCGACCGGCACTCCACCCCCGAACCGGCATCCGATGAACCGGCGTCCCCGGCGGCGTCCCCGGCGAAGCCCGGGCGGGCAACCGGGCAGCCGGCCGTCGACGGCACTCCCACCGACGGCGCTCCCGGCACCGCCGGAACTGACGGAACTGACGGAACCGACGGCACCGACGGCACCCGGGCCACTTCCGGAACCGACGACACCGCGGGAACCCCCGGAACCCGGACGACCCCCGTCCTCCCCACCCCCGCCCTGGCCAAGGCCGCCCGCACCGCCGACCCCGACCTGCTGGACCGGGTCGCGGCCCTGCCGCCGGCCTCCGACACCCCGGACGTCCCCCGCGCCGAGGCCGAGGCCGGCGACCCCGACTTCACCCTGCGCCGCCTGCTGCGCTCCTTCCGCACCCCGCTGCTCATCGCCCTCCTGCTGGTCGCCCTGGACGCGGCGGCCGGACTGGTGCTGCCGGTGCTGATCCGGCACGGCATCGACGACGGTGTCCGCAAGGGCCTGATGTCCGGCGTCGCGGTCGCCTCGCTCACCGCACTCGTCGTGGTGCTGCTGGACTGGGTGGTGCAGGGCGCGGAGAACCGGGTCAGTGGCCGTACCGGCGAGCGCGTCCTCTACACGCTCCGGCTCAAGATCTTCGCCCACCTCAACCGGCTCGGCCTGGACTACTACGAGCGCGAGCTGACCGGCCGGATCATGACCCGGATGACCACCGACCTGGACTCGCTGACCTCCTTCCTCCAGACCGGCATGGTCACCGCGGTGGTCAGCCTGCTGACCTTCGCCGGGATCTTCGCCGCCCTGCTGATCATCGACGCCGGCCTGGCCCTGGTGGTCTTCGCCGTCCTGCCGCTGCTGGTGATCGCCACCCTGGTGTTCCGCAAGAAGTCCAAGGACCAGTACGAGCGCTCCCGCGACCTGATCGGCACCGTCAACGCCGACCTCCAGGAGAACGTGGCCGGCATGCGGATCGTCCAGGCGTTCCGCCGCCTGGACACCAACACCGACCGCTTCGTGGCCCGGGGCATCGCCTACCGCGAGGCCCGGGTCAGGGCCCAGCTCTACATCTCGCTGTACTTCCCGTTCGTCCAGTTCCTCTCCAGCGTGGCCGCCGCGCTGGTGCTGATCGTCGGCGCGGCCCGGGTCGACGCCGGGACGCTGACGGTCGGCGCGCTGGTCGCCTACCTGCTCTACATCGACCTGTTCTTCGCGCCGGTCAACCAGCTGTCCCAGGTGTTCGACGGGTACCAGCAGGCCTCGGTGGGCCTCGGCCGCATCCGCGAGCTGCTGCGCACCCCGACCACCACGGCCGAGGCGGCCGACCCGGTCCCGGTGGTCAAGGGCCTGCGCGGCGAGATCTCCTTCGAGGGCGTCGGCTTCGCCTACAACGGCGGTGCGGACGGCGCCCCGACCGTGCTGAGCGGCGTGGACCTGCACATCCCGGCCGGGCAGACGGTGGCGCTGGTCGGCGAGACCGGCGCCGGAAAGTCGACGCTGGTGAAGCTGGTCGCCCGGTTCTACGACGCGACGGAGGGCACCGTCCGGGTGGACGGGGTCGACCTCACCCGCTACGACCTGGCGCAGTACCGCCACCGCCTGGGTGTGGTGCCGCAGGAGGCGTACCTGTTCGCGGGCACGGTCCGCGAGGCCATCGCCTACGGCCGGCCGGGCGCCTCGGCGGCCGAGGTGGAGGCGGCGGCCCGGGCGGTCGGCGCGCACGACATGATCGTCCGGCTCTCGGGCGGCTACGACCACGAGGTGGCCGGCCGCGGGCGAAACCTCTCGGCGGGTCAGCGCCAGCTGATCGCGCTGGCCCGGGCGGAGCTGGTCGACCCGGACATCCTGCTGCTCGACGAGGCCACCGCGGCGCTCGACCTGGCCACCGAGGCCGCGGTCAACCGGGCCGCGGACCGGCTCAGCGGCGGACGGACCACCCTGGTCATCGCCCACCGCCTGACCACCGCCGAGCGTGCCGACCGGGTGGTCGTGCTGGACCACGGCCGGGTGGTCGAGGACGGCACTCACGCCGAACTGCTCGCCCTGGGCGGCACCTACAGCCGGCTCTGGCAGGCGTTCATCGCCGACGGCCACCCGGCGGCCGAGGCCGTGGCCGCCGGATAGGCCGCCCCGCACCCGGGCCGGGGGCGGCGTCAAGCCGGCCCCCGGCCCGGGCGCGATCCCGAACCTCTGCGATCCCGAACCTCTGCGACCTCGAACCGCCACGCCCCGCCCGGCGGTCCTTCACGCACGAACCGTCAGGCGGCGATCAGCGAGGCCAGCAGTCCCGAGGCGTCGATCCCGCGCGGCAGGTCGCTCACCTGCCCGTCGCCGACCTCGACCACCCGCCAGCCGGAGCCGTCCGCCCGGCTGGCGAGGTCGGTGGTGACGAAGCGGCAGCCGAGCCTGCGGACCAGCGCCGGGACATCGGTGAGGTCGGGTTCGACGGTCCGGCGCGGGGCGTCCGGGTGCGGCCCGACCAGGACGGGCCGGCCGTCCAGCCACCACACCCGGGCCTCCACGGGCCGTCCGCCGCTGCCCGGCGCGTCGCCGTCGGCGTGCTCCGGGCCGGCCGCACCGGCGGCACCGGGCACCCCGCTCACGTCGGACACCCCGCTCGCGTCGGCCGCGCCGTCGGCGCCGGCCGGCCCCGCCGGGACGCCCGCGCCCTCGAACTCCTCGTACCGCCGCAGCACCACGCCGCCCGCCAGGAACTCGCCCTGCAACTCGACGAACCGTTCCACCACCCGTCCGACGGCAGCCAGGTCGGCCAGCTCGGGCACGTAGCAGGCCTCGTGCCACTCGTGCTTGCGCGACTTCACGTAGTCCTTGACGATCGCCGGCCCGTGCCCGCCGAGCCGGGCCGCGGCCTCCGCCAGTTCCTCGGGCCCGGGCGCCACCGGCCCCTCCGACGGGATCCACGCACTGGCCGGCGTCGCACCCTCGAACACGTCGTACCAGCCGGGCAGTTCGTGGGCCGCCGCGTACCCGGGCGGGCTGGTCAGCAGGGCGCCGCCGCGGGCGGTGAGCGCGGCGGCGAAGTCGGCGTACCGGGCGGTGGGCAGCATCCAACCCCGGTACCAGAGCGGCCCGCTGTCCGCCGGTACCCGTCGGACGGCCTCCTCGGCCCGCCCGGCGAGCAGCCCGTCGTGGTCGACCAGATGGTGCTCGCCGCCCAACTCCCGCAGCATCCTGGCCTCCCAGGCGAAGTGCGGGTCGGGCCGGCGCGGGTTGAGCGGATCGGCGGGGAAGATGATCGCGGGTACGGGCATGGCCGTCAGAGTACGGTCGGCGGGCTGATCCCGGGCCCGCCACGACGGACCGGTCGACCCGAGCACCCGACCGGAGTGCCGAATCCGCTCGACGCCCCGGTCGGCCGCTGCGAGAGTGACCCGATGCGAAATCTGCTGAGCTCCCGCAAGCGCAGGCCGAGGCAGGCCGCCCGCACGGTGGTCCTGGACGAGAACGGCTCGGTCTTCCTGCTCCGTTCGGACAACGACGAGGTCGGCGTGCACTGGACCATGCCGGGCGGCGGACTGGAGCCGGGCGAGACCCCGTGGGACGGGGCCCGGCGCGAGCTGTGGGAGGAGACGGGCTGGAGCGACCTCGAACCCGGCCCGCTGCTCTGCACCTGGGAGCACGACTTCACCTGGCACGGCACCCCGGTCCGCCAGCACGAGCACATCTACCTCGCCACAGGGCCGCACCGCGGCCCGGTCGGCGACGTCAGCGCGGTGCACGCGGTCGACCGGATCCTGGACTGGCGCTGGTGGACCCCGGCCGACCTCGCCGACGAGAACGCCGACGCGCTCTGGCCGCCCGCGCTGCCGGAACTGCTGGACACGGTCCGCGCGGGCTGGGCCGTGGACGGTCGACCGCCGGTGCCGGTCGACCTCGGATACGTCCCGAACGGCCCGGTCACCCGTCGGGCCCGCTAGCGCCGCTGGGCCCGCTGGGTCCGCTGGACCCGCGCGGCCCGACGCCCACCCGGCCTGTCGGGCCCGCGCGGCCCGGCACCGAACGGCGCCCGGTGGAGCGGCTACCCGCGCCCGCCGCGCCGGGTCCGCGCGGCCGGACCGGGCTCCCAGCCGTGCAGTTCCAGCTCCCGGTCGTGCAGCGCGGCGGGGTTCATCAGCACCGTCAGCGGGGCGCCGACCAGCCGGTCGGCCGCGAGCCCGGTCGCGGACAGCAGCTGCTCGGTCGGCACCGAGACGGCGATGGCGGGCCGCCAGGAGGGCAGGACCACCAGGCAGGTGCCGCGGCCGACCCGGATCGGCCGGGCCGCCACCCGTACCGGTGCCCGTTCCTCCGGCCGACCGAGGGCCTCGGTCGGTCCCGGGCCGGCGCCGATCAGGATGCCGAGCGGCGGTTCGGCCCACGAGGCCCCGGCGGAGGCCCCGGCGGTGCCGTCGACGGCAGAGCGGTCGACGGCGGCGGGGTCGGTCCCGGCAGAGCTCCCGATGGCGATGCCGGTTCCGGAGCCGGCATCGAGGGCCCCGGCTCGGGGAGCTCCGATTCGGGGAGCTCCGGTTCGGGAAGCTCCGGTTCCGAACGACGGTCCCTGCGCCGCCGCTCCCGTCGCGCCGGCCCGTTCGCCCCGTTCGCCGGCCCGTTCGTCGGCCCGGCCGGTGGCACCCGGCAGGCCCGTTCCGGTCGGGCCGGACGCGGCCGTCTCCCGTGCGGTCGCCCCCTGCCCGCTCTGGGCGGCCTGCGGGTGCATCCGGCGCAGTCGCCGTGAGGGCGACGGCCGCCGGGATCCCAGGATCCGCGGCTCTTCGCGCACCGTGCGCTGCGTCGGCACGGACGGGCCGGCCTCCGAGGGTGCGGCGGCGGACCCGAACCGGACGAACCCGGCCTCGGCTCCGTCCTGCCCGTGGAGGGCGTCGGGCGCCGCGGCGGCACGCTCGGCCGATGCGCCGGGAGCGGCCGGACCGTCCTCGGTCTCCGCGTCCACGCCGGGCGGGGCCGGTACCTCCGCGACCAGTCGACGGCTCGCGTCCGCCGGCGGGACGGTCGGGGCTTCCGCGTCGTACCGGCTGCGCGGCTGCGGCACCGAGTCGAGGCGTGTCGGGCCGGTCCGGCGCGCCCCTCCCTCCGGGAAGCCGGGCGCGGTCGCACCGGGCTCGACGACGGTCGCGATCGAGCACATCGGGACGGCCGCGGCGGGCGGGCCCGGCACAGCGGGTGGGGGCGAGGATCCGGCGCTGTCCCCGGGCGGGCCGGGCAGGGACGGGTCGGTTGCGGCGGGGTGGAGCGAAGTCATCTGCGGGCCCTTCGGGGAACGGTCCCGACGATCCTCCCGCACCACGCGATCAGCTCCAAGCGTCGAACCCGACGGTGTGCGCGATACCACCGCGATACCACCGCGGGATCGTCGTGGGATCACCCCGGGATCGCCCAAGACGGCGCAGGGCGAACACCGTTGCCGCACGACCGGAACGGCGCCGTGCTCCGCCCGCGGGCCCCGGTCCCGCCCCGCCGGGCGGGACCGGCCGAGCGACCGGTCAGGGGTCGGCCGAGCGACCGGCGAGCGACCGGTCCTCGGGCCGGTCAAGGACCGACCGGGAGATCAACCAGCGGGCGCGACAAAGCCCTTGAGGTCGGCGAGCACCGCGTTCGCCGCCATGACGCCGAGCCCGAGGAACCAGGTCTCGTCCGAAACCGGCCGGGCCTGACCGGACTTGACCGCGCCGAGCGTCTTCCAGAGCGCGCCGCCCAGCACCGCGTCCTGGTTGGTCGAGCTGGGGCTTCCGTACACGCCGTAGAAGATCCAGTCGGCGTCGGCCTTGTCGATCTGCTCCGGGCTGACCTCCACCGCGAGCTCCTGGACCTGCTCGATCCTGGGCTGCGGCAGCGGCACGTCGGTGAGGATGGTGCCGATGAAGGAGAGCTCGGCGTAGAGCCGGGTCCGGCCCGGCATGAAGCGCAGCGGAGTGATGGTGGGCCGCTTGTCGCCGAGCTTCGCGCCGATCGCCGCGGCCGCCGCCTGGTACGCGTCGAGCTGCGCCTTGGCCTCGGCCTCCAGGCCGAACGCACTCGCGTTGAGCAGGAAGTTCTGCTTCCAGGGGTAGCCGGGGCGCAGCGAGAAGACGGTCGGCGCGATCTTGGACAGCTGGGCGTACTGGTCCTGGGCCCGCAGCTGGCTGCCGAGGATCAGGTCCGGCTTGAGCGCGGCGATGGCCTCCAGGTTGAGGCTGTTGATGGTGCCGACGGCGGCGGGGCTGCCGGCCTTGTCCTTGAGGTAGGACGGCAGGGACTTGGAGCCGTCGGTGTGCACGACGCCGACCGGCTGGATGCCGAGGGCGACGACGTTGTCGAGCTCGCCGGTGTCGAGCACCACGACCCGGGTGGGCCTGGCCGGGATGACGGTCTCGCCCATCGCGTGCCGGAGGGTGCGCGGGTAGACGCCGGGGGCGGCGTCGGTGCCGAAGCCCTTCATCTTCTCGATCACGGCCGCGTAGTCGTCGCCGCCCTGCTTGACCGACTTCTGGTTCGGGGAGGAGCCGCCGCCGGTCGGGGCCGAACCGCCGCTGCCGCCCGATCCACCCGCGCCGCCCGAGCTGCCGCAGGCGGTGAGCAGTCCGCCGAGGCCGAGCACGGCACCTCCGGCGATCCCGGCGGTGAGGAACCTGCGGCGGGTCGCGGTGCGGGGGGCGAGGGCCAGGTCGTCGGAGGTGGGGGGCACGCGACGCTCCTTTCACGATCGAATTTAGGTTAGGCAAACCTATCCGATGGGAGGGGGGCGGGGTCGCGGACCGTCCGCGCCGGAGGGGCAAACTATGCCGAACCTTGGCAAAAGGGAGAAAATTTCTTGGCCCAACTCCTTTGAAACAAAGGTACATGGGTGAACAAGCCGTAAATACAGCAACCCCAACGGCCTTCAGGCGAACGAATCGAAGTAAGTGGTTTAGATCACCAAGGGTTGGTCTACTCAACCTTCCATGCTCGCCTCTAGGGTGCGCTGGTGTTTGATCAGCAGCTCTCAGAGCACACGAGCAGCGGCCGGGCAATGGCGCCCGGCGCTCCGCAGGGTGCCCCGGTCAGTGGCATCAGTGGTGGAGTCCCCGGCAGTCAGGGGACCGCTGGGGGAGCGGGGGACAAGGGTCTACGGGGCGGTTCCGTCGGCCTGCTGAGCAGTGTGGTGCTGGGCGTCTCGACGGTCGCCCCGGTCTACTGCCTGACAGCGACACTCGGACCGACCGTCACCGCGGTCGGCGTCCAGATGCCCGCGGTGTTCCTGGCGGGCTTCCTGCCGATGCTGCTCGTCGCGTTCGCGTACAAGGAGCTGAACAAGGACTTCCCGGACTGCGGCACGTCCTTCACCTGGGGCGTCCGGGCCTTCGGCCCCCGGGTCGGCTGGATGGCCGGCTGGGGGCTGACGGTGGCGACCATCATCGTGCTCTCCAACCTGGCCGGGGTCGCGACCGACTTCCTGTACCTGATGCTCGGGGAGATGACCGGCAGCGGCTGGGTCACCGAACTCGACCAGAACAAGGCCGTCCACCTGCTCACCGTGGTCCTGCTGATCGCCGGCGCCACCGCGATGAGCTACCGGGGGATGACCGCCACCAAGTGGTTCCAGTACAGCCTGGTCGGCCTCCAACTGGCCGTGCTGCTGCTCTTCTCCGCCATCGCCATCGGCAAGGCCGCCTCCGGTGACCTGCCCGACTCGATCGGCTTCTCCTTCTCCTGGCTCAACCCGCTCCAGGTCAGCTCGTTCAGCGCGTTCACCGCCGGACTGTCGCTGTCGATCTTCATGTACTGGGGCTGGGACACCTGCCTGACCATGAACGAGGAGACCCAGGGCAGCGCCAAGACCCCCGGCCGCGCCGCGATGATCTCGATGGTCACCCTGGTCGGCTCGTACCTGCTGGTCGCGATCGCCTCCCAGATGTTCGCGGGCGTCGGCAGCACCGGCAACGGCCTCGGCAACCCGGCCACCGCCGACAACGTCTTCGCCGCACTGGCCCGTCCGGTGCTCGGCTCGCCGTGGAGCATCCTGCTCTTCCTGGCCGTCGTCGCCAGCGCCGCCGCCAGCCTGCAGACCACCTTCATCCCGGTGGCCCGCACCCTGCTCGCGATGAGCGCCTACCGCGCCGTGCCGCCGCGCTTCGGCGCCGTCCACCCGCGCTTCCGCACCCCCGGCTACGCCACCGTCGCGGCGGGCATCGCCACCGCGGTCTTCTACGTCGGCATGAGCCTGATCAGCGAGAACGTCGTCCAGGACACCATCCTGGCGCTCGGCCTGATGATCTGCTTCTACTACGCGCTGACCGCCTTCGCGTGCGTCTGGTACTTCCGCCGCTCGCTGCGCGGCGGCGTCCGCGACCTGCTGCTCAAGGGCGCCGCCCCGCTCCTCGGCGGCGTGCTGCTCACCGCGGTCTTCCTCCAGACCCTCACCGACGCCTGGGACCCCGACTACGGCAGCGGTTCGGTCTTCGGCATCGGCTCGGTCTTCGTGATCGGCGTCGGCATCCTGCTGCTCGGCGCCGCGCTGATGACCTGGTACGGCTTCATCCGGCCGGAGTTCTTCCGCGGCGAGACGCTGCACAAGGACACCCCGGCACTGGTCGTGGAGGACTGACGCCGTTACTGTGGGCTGCATGAAGCGCTTCGTGGGCCTGTGCTGGTGGCCGTCCTAGGACGGCCACCACACTCGCCTGACCAGGGCCGTCCGGGATGGACGGCCCTGCTGCGTTTCCCCGCAGGACGGGTCCCTCGCCCCGGACGGCCGCCACCGCCGCCGCACCGAGGAGAGAGACCTTGACCACCGCCGCCGTGACCACCACTGCGACCACCGCTTCCGCGACAGCCTCCGCGAGCACAGCCTCCGCGACCACCGCCGTCGCCGACACGTCCGTTCCGTCCGCTCCGGTCGACGATCCGACCGCCCACCGCGTCCTCACCGGGGACCGGCCCACCGGACCGCTCCACCTCGGCCACTACTTCGGCACCCTGCGCAACCGGGTCCGGCTCCAGGACCAGGGAGTCGAGATGTTCGTCGTGGTCGCCGACTACCAGGTCATCACCGACCGCGACCTCGCCGACCGGCTCGCCGAGCACACCGAGAACCTCGTCCTCGACTACCTCGCCGCCGGCCTCGACCCCGAGCGGGCGACGATCTTCCCGCACAGCGCCGTCCCCGCCCTCAACCAGCTGCTGCTCCCCTTCCTCAGCCTGGTCAGCGTCGCCGAACTGGGACGCAACCCCACCGTCAAGGACGAGATCGCCCACTCCCGGCAGGCCGCCGTCAGCGGGCTGATGTTCACCTACCCCATCCACCAGGCGGCCGACATCCTCTTCTGCAAGGCCGACCTGGTCCCGGTCGGCCAGGACCAGCTGCCCCACCTCGAAGTCGCCCGCACCGTCGCCCGCCGCTTCAACGAGCGCTACCCGCACGCCGACGGCAGCGCCGTCTTCCCCCGGCCGCAGGCCCTGCTCTCCGACGCCCCGATGCTGCTCGGCACCGACGGCGGCAAGATGAGCAAGAGCCGGGGCAACGCCGTCGCCCTCGGCGCCACCGAGGACGAGACCGCCCGGATCATCCGCGGCACCAGGACCGACGCCGACCGCCGGATCGGCTACGACCCGGTCAACCGTCCCGAGGTCTCCAGCCTCGTCCTGCTCGCCGCCCTCTGCCAGGACCGCGCCCCCGAGGCCGTCGCCGAGGAGATCGGCGACGGCGGCGCCGCCGCGCTCAAGCGCACCGTCACGGAGTCCGTCAACGAGTTCCTCCGCCCGATGCGCGCCCGCCGCGCCGAACTCGCCGCCGACCGGGGCCACCTGCGGCAGGTCCTGCGCGACGGCGCCGAGCGGGCCAACGCCGTCGCCGACGCCACCCTCGCCGAGGTCCGGGAGGTGATGGGGGCGGCCATCTGAAGAGCGCTCACCCGCCGGAGCCCGCCGAAGCCGTCCGGACAGCGGACCGCCTCCCGCGGACATCGGCCGGTTGACACGGGGCATATCGTCACCGGGCGGTCGCGGCCACAGCGCGACCGCCCGCACCCCGCTCCCGCGCCCGAAAGGTGGCCCGGCCCATGGACCAGCACCCGACCGCACTCGGCCAGGGGCTGACCCGCCCGCCGCACCTGCGCCCCGGCGACCACATCGCCGTCGTCGCGCCCAGCGGCCCGATCGACGCGGCACGCCTCACCGCCGGGTGCGCGATCCTCCGCTCCTGGGGGCTGCGCGTCACCGTCGCCCCGCACGTCCTCGACACCCACCCCTCCCTCGGCTACCTGGCCGGCACCGACGCGGACCGCGCCGCCGACCTCCGGAACGCCTGGCTCGACCCCACCGTCGACGCCGTCATCTGCGCCCGCGGCGGGTACGGCGTGCACCGCATGGCCGACCTGCTCGACTGGACCGCGATGCGCGCCGCCAGGCCCAAGCCCTTCATCGGCTTCAGCGACGTCAGTTCCCTGCACGAGGCGTTCGCCCAGCGCCTCGGCCTCGCCACCCTGTACGGACCGCTGGCCGCCGGGGCGTCCTTCGTCTCCGACGGCTCCGACGGCCCGACCGCCGAGCACCTCCGCCGCACCCTCTTCGACCCCGCCGCCGTCACCGTCCTCACGTCACCCACCGCCGCCCCGCTCGTCCCCGGCCGGGCCCGCGGCGTCACGGCCGGCGGCTGCCTCCACGTCCTCACCGCCGAGCGCGGCACGCCCGCCGCCCGGGCCTCGTACGAGGGAGGCATCCTGCTGCTCGAAGACGTGAACGAGCACCCCTACCAGCTCGACCGCCTGCTCACCCAGCTCCTGCGCTCCGGTGCCCTCGACGGCGTGGCCGGTGTCGCCCTCGGCTCCTGGGAGGGCTGCGGACGGCCGGAACGGGTCCGGGACGTGATGCTCGACCGGCTCGGCGGCCTCGGCGTCCCCGTGCTCTGGGAACTGGGCTTCGGCCACTGCCCGTCCACCCTCACCGTCCCGCTCGGCGTTCCCGCCCTGCTCGACGCCGACGCCGGCACCCTCACCCTGGACCTGCCCGCCCTCGCCGAACGCTGAGCCGGTTCGAGGCCGAGCCACAGCACGGGCGTGCTCAGTAACACGGGCGTGCTCAGTAAGGTGCGGCCATGAACGAGGACCGCCTCACCGCCCTTGCCCTCGGTTTCCTCCGCGGCCCGGGCAGCAACGCCCGCACGATCCTGGGACTTGCCGGCCCGCCCGGCGCCGGCAAGTCCACCCTGGCCCGTCACCTGGTCGCCGAGGTCGAGCGTGCCGAAGGCCCCGGCACCGCCGCCTACGTCCCGCTCGACGGCTTCCACCTCTCCGGTGCCCAGCTCGACCGCCTCGGCCTGACCCACCGCAAGGGCGCCCCGGTCACCTTCGACGCCCACGGCTACCTCGCCCTGCTGCGCCGCATCGCCGGCGACCGGTTCCAGGACATCTACGTCCCGGACTTCGACCGCACCCTGGACGAACCGGTCGCCGCCCGCCACGTGGTCCGCCCGCACACCCGGCTCGTCATCACCGAGGGCAACTACCTCGCCTCCAGCGACACGCCTTGGTCCGATGCCCGCCGACTCCTGCGCGAGCTCTGGTACGTGCACACGGATGACGAGGTCCGCGAGGAGCGGCTGCTCCGGCGGCACCGCGACGGCGGCCGCGACGAGGCCACCGCGCGCCAGTGGGTCACCGGCAACGACCACCCCAACGGCGCGTACGTGAAGCCCGGGCGGGCGCTCTGCACCCGCACCGTCTCCGGGACGGGTTTGCCTTCGACCCCCGACAGGGGTAGTGTTTCCTAGTCGCTCGGCAGGGAGCACCGGACACGCATCGGCGCGGACGGTCCCGGAGCGGCCAATCCCCAGAAACACCACTTCCGGTTCGTGCCGGTCGTTTCGCTTTTCGCGTCCCGACCTGGTGCTTATTCGGCGTGCGCGTTTTATCGGATTGCGGCCGGATTCGCTTTTCGGAGCGGGGATCGGCTAGAGTTTTGAACGTCGGACAGGGCGTCAAGCCCCGGAAGACACCGGCGAGTTGGATGAACGAAGCCCCGGAAACGGAGCGGAAAACATCTGATAAGCTGGAAAC